>JAIFNJ010000077.1 GCA_020047835.1 Bacteroidota bacterium | reverse complement strand
AAATGTACAATAAATATTCGCAACAGGTATATCCGTCAACAGCTACAGCAGCTGTATGTGTTTTTCACGAAGGATTAAATGCTGCTGATACAGTGAAATTCCCGGAAAATATTTACGGAAAAGCCATAGAGAATAATTTGGAAAGATATTCTAATATTTGCAATGCCTTTGCTTCAAGAGGGGCAAAAATAGATGATTTAAAATCTGCAGCAATCGGGCAAGTTGACCAAAGGGAATTTCAAACTGGATACAATGATGCTGGATGGGATATCGAAGACGGAAACTATGAGCGTTTCTTGACTCAGATTAAACCCGATGAAACTTCGATAGGTTTGTTTAGAGTACGAGGAACTATAGACGAAAATTCATCTAAATATGATCGCTTTGCCCGTTCTTTCGAAAATAAATCTGGTAGAAATACCATGTATTTTAAATTTGATGATGAGATGTTTGCCAATTCAAAACCAGATAGTCTAAGTTTTACGATTACCTGGCTTGATAAAAATGCCGGTTCTTCCTGGTCGTTAAACTATAACAATGGAGGTAAGAAAATGAAGACAGCAATTCAAGTAAAAGGTAAAGGCGACAATCAATGGAAAACTCAAACCGTCACTATTAAAGATGCAGTTATTAATCGCAGCGGAAAGTTTGGTTCAGATTTTATTTTGGTAAATACCGATACGCTGGATGATATTTTTAATGGTATAGAAGTTGAAATTGCGCGAAAAATAAAGTGAATTAAAAAATATTCATGATGAATAAAAGAGTAATAAAAAGTATTAAGCTCATAATGGCTTTGGCTGGTATGTGTTTGTCAATGAATGTTTTCAGCCAGAATAATCGTCCCAATATCCTGGTGATTATGGGGGATGATATTTCCAGAACAAGCATTGGGGCCTATGGCTGTACGTATATTAAAACCCCTAATATAGATAGGATTGCAAATGAAGGGGTTTTATTTACCAATGCTTATGTATGCAATCCAAAATGCGCTCCGTCAAGAGCATGTTTTCTCACCGGACGATACTCCTGGCAACTTGAAGAAGCAAGTAACCACATCCCGGTGATGCCTCTAAAATGGAGATTTTATCCTGAACTACTCGAAAAAAGTGGATATTCGATTGGCTTTACCGGAAAAGGCTGGGGACCGGGAGTATATTATGGTGAGCACAATCCGGCTGGTTGGGAATATAATACGCTTTCCTGCACTCCCCCTTACCAAGGAATCAGCAAAAAAGATTATGCCGCAAACTTCGAAGATTTTCTGGATAAAAAGGATCCAAATAAACCATTCTGTTTTTGGTTTGGGACGCATGAAGCACACCGTAAATACGAAAAAGACTCGTATAAAAAAGAGGGAAAAGATCTCAGCAAAATTGTTGTACAAGAATTTTTACCTAACAATGAGTTGGTTAGAAGTGATCTGGCCGATTATGGTGTTGAGGTAGAATATCACGATATGATGATAGGCAAAGCTTTAGAATCGCTAGCCAAACGCGGGTTACTCGATAATACCATTATTATTGCCACTTCCGACCAGGGAATGCCATTTCCTCGTGTTAAGGGCCAGATGTATGATGAAGATTTCCATGAAGCCTTTGTTGTCAGATGGGGAGATAAAATAAAGCCAGGAAGGGTAGTCACTGATTTTATCAACTTCCCTGATGTTGCCCCCACCATTATGGAAGCAGCTGGATTGAAACCAGATGAACAAATGACAGGCAAAAGTTTTCTTAATGTGCTGCTTTCTGATAAATCTGGAAGAATTGACAAAAACAGGACTTACTCGTTACTGGGAAGAGAACGACATGATATGGGACGTATCGAAGGTGATCAGATTGCACTTGGATATCCTGTTCGGGCAATTAGAACAGATAAATACCTGTATGCACATAATTACAATCCCAACAGATGGCCAGCCGGCGATCCTGAATACGGATATAATAATTGCGATAATTCGCCGACAAAATCGTATCTGACCGAATTGAAGGAAAATGATCCAGATTATAAATATTACCTGATGTCGTTTGGCAAACGGCCATCGGATGAACTTTATGACATTGAAAAAGACCCTGATTGTATAACTAATCTGGCTACCGATCCCAACTATGCAATGGTCATTAAACAACTTAAAGCACAAATGGATAAAGCTTTAAAACTTCAAAACGACCCTCGTGTTTTAGGCAAAGGTGATATTTTCGATTATTATCCCATGGCCCGCGAAGAGAAACTAAAGAAAATGTATAAGGAAAAGTACTACGATATGTACGAAAAATTTTACGAGAAATATGGGTATAAATCAGTGCCAATGCCCGAAGGATGGGTAGAAAAGGATGGAGAGAATTAAGCAATCCATAAATCTTTGATGATCGTTAATCCATAAATTTTTGACAAGAAAACAAAATTATAATCACAACTCTTTATTCCCTAATAGGGCTAAGGACTAATTTCAGAAATATGAAAATCAACTATTTGTTAATAACCGCTTTATTATTAGTTGCATTAAGCGCCAGTGCAGCAGAAAAAAATAAAGGTTCAAAACCTGATAATAAGCCTAACATAGTATTTATTTTGGCCGACGATATGGGCTACAACGAACTGGGCTGTTTTGGTGGAAAAGTAATTGAAACCCCCAATATCGATCGTTTAGCCACCCAAGGAATGGTTTTTACAAACTTTTATTGTGGTGCAAATATTTGTGCACCTTCCCGAGGTTCTTTAATGACTGGAAAACATACTGGTCATGCTTGGATCAGAGACAATAAACCACTTCCCTACGAGGGAAATGAACCGATACCTGCAAGTGAAGTGACGGTTGCCGAAGTGTTAAAGAGTGCCGGTTATGCAACCGGAGCATTTGGAAAATGGGGATTGGGTTTTCCAGGTTCAGAAGGGTCACCAAACAAGCAGGGTTTCGATCAGTTTTACGGGTATAACTGTCAGCGACATGCTCACGATTATTTTACTACTTATATGCGTCAGAACGACGATTCTGTTACCATATACGAGAATATCAAACAACCTTTTTCGGTTTACAGTGCCAATTCGATTAAGGATGAAGCCTTAAAGTTTATTGATAACAACATAAACAATCCCTTTTTCCTTTACTTTGCCCCTACATTGCCACATTCGGCATATCACCAACCAGATGATACACTATTGACATATTACGCAAAAAAAACTGGTTTTCCGAAGGGTGATGCGCATGCTGAAGATTTCTCAGTACCAAAATATGCATCTATGTCTACCCGATTGGATTTGGAAGTAGGAGAAATTGTGGCTAAGCTGAAAGCATTGAACCTATTGGACAATACTTTGATCATTTTTGCCAGTGACAATGGCACAGCGCTCAGTGCTGATGATGATAGTTACCTGCATACCGGAGGACAATTACATGGACGAAAAAGTGAAGTTTACGAGGGTGGAATTAAAAGTCCTTTTGTGGCTTATTGGAAAGGAAAAATCAAACCTGGAACTAATTCTGACCATATTTCTGCCTTCTGGGATTTCCTGCCTACCTGTGCTGAAATAGCCAACGTGAAAAATCCTGAAAACATCGATGGTATTTCATTTCTGCCAACACTTTTAGGCAATGCAAAAAATCAAAAAGAACATGCGTACCTTTATTGGGAGCGCAACCAATGTCAGGCTATACGAAAGGGAGATATGAAAGCGGTTATAATTTATGACAAAGACACGAAAGCTCAAACAGTTGAAATTTATAATCTTGTTAAAGATCCATTTGAAAAGACTGATTTAGCCGCATCAATGCCACAATTAAAAGATGAATTCCTCAATATTGCTAAAACAGCACATGTTGAATCAACTATTTTCCCGTTTTTTAAAAAAGCAAAGAAAAATAATAAACAAAATACAGAAGAATGAAATTAGCATATACTTTATTCATCATCCTGGCATTCTCAATTTTTCCTGCAATTGCAGCAGATAATGGCAAAAAGCCGAATATCGTCATTATTTACTTCGATGACCTGGGATACGGTGACATCAGTTGTTATGGCGCAATGGGATTGAAAACCCCTAATATTGATAAGCTAGCTAATGAAGGAGTGCGTTTTACCAATGGTTATGCTACATCAGCAACATGTACCCCAAGTCGCTATGGCTTGCTGACAGGCGTTTATCCCTGGAGAAATAAAGAGGCAAAAATATTACCCGGCTCTGCTCCTCTATTGATTGGAACAGAACAGCAAACGTTGCCTAAAATGCTTAAAAAGGAGGGTTATCAAACAGCGGTTGTGGGCAAATGGCATTTAGGCTTAGGAACCGGTGTAGTGGACTGGAATAAAAAAATAACGCCTGGCCCAAACGAAGTGGGTTTCGATTATGCTTATGTGATGGCTGCCACACAAGATCGCGTACCAACAGTATATATTGATAATGGATATGTGGACGGATTAAGCCCGAACGATCTGATTCTGGTTGATTACGATAAAAATTTCGAAGGCCAGCCCACTGGAAAATCGAACCCGGAGTTACTTTCAATGAAATGGCATCATGGTCACAATGGTTCAATTGTGAATGGGATTCCACGCATTGGTTTTATGAAAGGAGGAGAATCTGCCAAATGGAGCGATGTGGATCTGGCCGACCATTTTCTCCAAAAAGCAAAAGCATATGTAAAAAGTCATAAAGCAGAACCGTTTTTTCTGTATTACGCGATGAACCAACCGCACGTTCCCCGCACTCCGGCTCAGCGTTTCGTTGGAAAATCCGGAATGGGCCCCCGCGGAGATGTAATATTAGAGGGGGATTGGTGTGTAGGCGAATTAATAAAGACGCTGGCAGATGAAGGATTGCTCGATAACACACTGATTATTTTTTCCAGCGATAATGGTCCGGTTTTGAACGATGGCTACTACGATGATGCAGTAGAAAAATCAGGGAATCATAAACCAGCAGGGCCGCTGCGTGGTGGAAAATATGGTCTGTTCGAAGGTGGTACCCGTGTTCCTTTTTTCACTTATTGGAAGGGGAAAATTCAGCCACAAATATCCGACGCATTAGTTTGTCAGATTGACCTGATAGCTTCTATAGCTAAGCTGGTAGGGGCCGAAGTGAAAAACACAGATAGTGAAAATCTGCTGAATACTTTCATGGGCAAAAGTAACAAAGGCCGCAAAAATCTGGTAATTGAAGCAAATACCAAAACTGCTTTCCGTAAAGGTGATTGGTTGATGATTCCTCCTTACCCCGGCGATCCAATTCTTGAAGAAGTAAACATTGAAGTTGGCAACTCTCCGGAATATCAACTTTATAATTTAAAAAAGGATATTGGGCAAAAACAAAACCTTGCCAAAGGGCAACCGAAAAAATTGAGTCAACTGATTATGGATTTTGAATCTGTGCGCGGTGATTATAAAAACGTAGAAAAAATTGAATTAAAATAATCAAATGAACAGGCCAAATTTAATATTGCTTTTGGCAGCTCTTTTTGTCGGTATATTGGCAAATAGCAAAAACAACTCACCGGAAGAGAGTTGCTTTTTATTAAATGCAGCTGATTTTCAGAAAACTATAAATGGCAAACAGGTCGGTCTCTATTTCCTGAAAAACGGACAACTTGAAGTTGCTATTACCAATTATGGTGCCCGGATTGTAAGCTTGTGTGCGCCCTCCAGAAATGGCGATATGACAGATGTTGTAGTGGGTTTTAAAAGTATTGACGATTACCTGAAAGCAAAAGGAGTTTATCATGGCGCTATCATTGGCCGCGTGGCTGGCCGGATTGCAAACGGGAGATTTGAATTAAATGGAAGCTATTTTTCTCTCCCGCTGAATAGCCCTCCTAACCATCTGCATGGTGGTGTTAATGGCTTTCACAACCAGGTTTGGGACGTGATTTCAGTTAATGATACATCAGTCGTTTTAACTTATTTGTCGGCAGACGGCGAAACGGGATACCCGGGAAATCTGAATATTAAAGCAACTTATATCCTCAATTCAAAGAATGAACTTTCAATGGAATTATCGGCTTTCACCGACAAAAGCACACCGGTAAATCTAACCAACCATGCTTTTTTCAATCTGGCCGGAGAAGGCAGTGGATCCATTCTGACTCAGGAACTGACCATTCCAGCCCAATATATATGTTCGGTGAGTGCTGACAAAATCCCGACCGGAAAACTGATGAGTGTAAAAAATACGCCATTCGATTTCCGGAAACCTAAGTCAATCGGGAAAGATTTAGTTTTAGAAAAAACCGATGATCAACTCAAATTTGCCGGTGGTTACGATCATCATTTTGTACTGAGTAAGAGGAAGAGCAG
>JAIFNJ010000148.1 GCA_020047835.1 Bacteroidota bacterium | reverse complement strand
GTGGATATGATTTCCATTTTTTGGATGCAACGCCATATCCGGATATCAATAAACCGATGGATGTTTCGGAATATCAGGTGCAATTGGTGATGGGTCAATAAGTATTATTTTATCTTCAAACAACGAATCAACCGATCCATTCCTTCCTCAATTTGCAACGAAGCCAGGGAAATACGGATGTAATTGGGAGCACCAAAAGCCTCACCGGGAATTACGACTACCCCATCGGGTTGGCTGGCGGTTTCCAGGCAAAACTGCTTTACGGATTGGTTTAGCAATTGGCTGATTTTGGGAAAAAGGTAAAAGCTGCCTGTAGGTTTTATGTATGGAATGTGATTCTTGTCCAACAGGTTGATGGCCACATCGCGGTTTTGCCGGAGCACGGCATTGTATTTTTCAATGGTTACTTTCGTCAAGCCTTGCACCACCGGAATGGCCGCATATTGGTTTATGGTAGGCGGACAACTGATAACCGTGGCATTGTTCGAGGTAACTGCCTGTGCCAGCTTTTGGTTCCGGGTAACGATCCAACCTACGCGCAAACCCGCTGCGGCAGAACTTTTCGAGATGCCATCGAGCACCAAGGTACGGTCGAAAAAAGCAGAAAAGCTGATGGCGGGTTCGCCTTCATAAATCAATTGGCTGTATATCTCATCGGAAATCAAATATCCTTGGGTCAGCTTGCTTTTCAATACAGCCGCCAGTTCTTGCTGTTCTTGAACGGTAAAAACCCTACCTGTTGGGTTAGCCGGCGAATTGATGATAACCAAATCGTCGGGCAATAGCAGGTTGGACAATGCGATTAAATCAATACCAAAGTTTTCGATTAACGGATATGTGATAACTTGCAGCCCAAAATCCTGTGGAATCTTCCAGTAAATGCCAAAGTATATTTCGGGTATCAAAATCCTTTTGGCTCCTAGCTTGGCTAAGGTTTTAATAACTGCATACAGGGCATTCTGCACACCAACGGTTATCAGAATATTTTCGGCTGAATAGGTATATCCATCTACTTTTTGATGTTTACTTGCAATAGCAGTTCGCAAAGCAGGCAGTCCAGCATTGGCCGTATAATTGGCTCCATCGGTAAGCAGTGATTTCTGAATAGCGTCAATAATCTGCCCATCCACCGGAAAATCCTTCAATTCACCCAATCCTAAACTAATAGAACTGTGATGTTTGGCATTGTTCACCTGCCTAATGGTGGGAAGTGGGAAGTCAGTATTGGCCAGCCTTTCGTCGATGGACATGGTAAAGTGGATTTATTTTATGGAAGTTTGAAGACGGGAGTCAGAAGCCGGAAGTCAGAAGTTGCATTTTCTTCGGACTCCTAGCTTCTTTCTTCGGTCTTCTATCTTCGGTCTTCTGACTTCAAATGCTACTTCTCAAAATGGTAAACAAACACGGTTTCGCCTTCAAATGCCGGTTTTTTGCTCCCTTCAATTTCAAGCACCACGCCAATATTGGCCTTGGTTACACCGCGCAAATCCACCACATTGATTACACTGGCTTTTAAACGAACCGCACTGTTTACCAATACCGCCTGATTGAACCGGAATTTTTCGATTCCATAATTTACCTGCATTTTCAGGTTTTGAATGTCAATAATCTGGTCCCATAAGTAGGGTAGCAAGGATAGGGTTAAATATCCGTGGGCGATGGTATTTTTGAATGGGGATTCTGCTTTAGCGCGCTCCACATCGGTATGAATCCATTGGTGATCAAGGGTGGCATCGGCAAATTTATTGATTTGTTCCTGGGTAATGGTATGGTAACCCGATACCCCTAACTCTTTTCCTATCTGGCTTTGAAGATCTTCAAAACATTTTATAACAACTTTGCTCATACGTTTAATTTTTCAGTTCGAAGCAAAGATAACAATTTGGTGTATTGCTGACATCGGATTCAAAAAATTGGGCCATAAAAAAACCGGACTTAAAGAAATCCGGTTTTTCAGTAAGTTTTGAACGGTTACAATTTCAAAATTTCATCGGAATAGGTTTGAGCACCAATGGCTGTAATGGCCGCCATATTCACAATTTCGCGAATGGAAGCGCCCATTTGCAATACATTAATTGGTTTTTTTATTCCCAATAAAATAGGCCCAATAATCTCTGCATCGGTAATTTCCATCATCATTTTATAGGCAATGTTACCCGAGCTTAAATTTGGGAAAATAATGGTATTCACATCTCTATTTCCAATTTTCGAGAAGGGAAATTTTTCCATACGCATCTGCTTATTAAAAGCATAATTGGCCTGCATTTCACCATCAACAATCAATTCAGGGTATTCTTTATGCAAGTATGATACGGCATCTCTCACTTCTTGAGGACTTCCGGTGCGGGTAGACCCAAAATTGGAGTATGAAACCATGGCTACTACAGGTTCCATATTAAACTTGCGTACTTCATTTACGGTTAGCAAGGTAGTATCAATTAGCGTGCGGGTATTTGGGGTATGATTTATTGTGGTATCGGCAAAAAAGAAAGTACCTTTTTTGTTCATTACCACATACATACCGGCAGCATGGTTTAATGAATTATTGGTTCCGCATATTTGCAAAGCCGGTTTAATGGTATTGGAATACTTGGTTGAGAACCCGGCTAAAAAACCATCGGCATCGCCCGCTTCAACCATCATCACCCCAAAATAATCAATATTGCGAACCAATTGGCGGGCCTCGTCGAGGTTACTTCCTTTACGTTGCCTTTTTTGGAAAAGCAGTTGAGCATAATGCTCTAACCTATCGGTTTCAATTAAATCGTTATAATCAATAATTGGAACATCGCAACCCAGAGCACAGTTTTCGCGAATGTTGGCTTCAATTTTTGCCCGGTTTCCAATCAAAATCGGAGCCGCAATTTTTTGCTCCACTATCATTTGAACTGCTTTAATTACATTATAATTTTCAGCATCTGAAATCACAATCCGTTTTAATTGTTGTTTAGCTTTAGTATGAATCACATCGGTAAGCTTGTTGTAGATTCCCATCTGTTTCATAAGCTTAATCCGATAGGCATCCCAATCTTTTATGGGTGATTTTGCAACTCCGGAATCCATAGCCGCCTTAGCAACAGCAGGTGCTACTACAGTAATTAAGCGAGGGTCGAGTGGTTTGGGAATGATGTATTCGCGACCAAAGGTTAGGTTTTTGCTATTATAGGCTGCATTTACTTTTTCAGGTACATCTTCTTTGGCTAATGCCGCCAAAGCGTATGTAGCTGCCTTTTTCATTTCTTCATTGATAACAGTTGCCCGCACATCGAGTGCCCCTCTGAAAATAAAAGGAAATCCGAGTACATTATTCACTTGGTTGGGATAGTCAGATCGTCCGGTGGCAAAAATTATATCCTTTCGGGCATCCATGGCATTTTCGTATGATATTTCAGGTGTGGGGTTTGCCATGGCAAAAACTATGGGATCTTTAGCCATTGACCGAACCATTTCTTTGCTTAGTATATTTCCTTTTGATAACCCTAAAAACACATCGGCATTTGCTATTACCTCTTCCAGTGTAACCAAATTGGAATCCTGGGCAAAATACAGCTTCATCTCATTTAAATCGGTTCGTTTCTTGGTCAGCAATCCTTTAGAATCTACCATCCAGACATTTTCCTTTTTAACCCCCAGCGATACATAAAAACGAGCGCACATAATTCCCGAAGCTCCAGCACCATTAACTACCACTTTAACATCCTGTGGTTTTTTACTTACCAGTTCCAATGCATTGATTAGCGCTGCACCTGATATGATTGCTGTGCCGTGCTGATCGTCGTGCATTACCGGAATATTTAGCTCCCTGATCAAGGTCTCTTCTATCTCAAAACATTCCGGTGCTTTAATATCTTCAAGGTTTATTCCTCCAAAAGTTGGAGAAATGGCTTTAACTGCTTCAATAAACTTTTTGGGGTCTTTTTCATTCACTTCAATATCAAATACATCCACATCGGCAAAAATTTTAAATAACAACGCTTTGCCTTCCATAACCGGTTTACCGGCCAATGCACCAATATCGCCCAATCCAAGAACTGCAGTTCCATTGCTAATAACTGCTACCAAATTTCCCTTGGCCGTGTAACGGTATGCATCTTCCGGATTTTTTTCAATTTCCAGACATGGCTCAGCCACGCCCGGTGAATAAGCGAGCGATAAATCGTATTGTGTACTGTATGGTTTGGTAGGAACCACTTCAATTTTACCAGGTTTGCCCTGCTCGTGGTAACGCAGTGCATCGTCTTTTGTGAAAGTTGCCATGATAATTTTGTTTAGTAAATTGTTAAAACAAAGTTACTCCAGTTTCACCAGAATAAATTCTATTTAATAGCACTTTTAATAAACATATTTTTTCTGGAAGGTAGTTGTAAAACAAATAATGCATGTATTTTTGAGTTTAAAATAACTTCAACCCATAGGTTGAGCATAGCTTTTTGAAATTATTACTTTAGTTATGAATGAAAGAATAACAAAGCTGTTCAAGAGCGAGAAGCTTTTGATTTTTCTCATATTAAGCCTTACCATTTGGGTATACTTGCCATCCCTTCATTTTGCTTTTTATCCAAACCTCGACGACAGCCGCTTAATACTCAATAACCCGGTAGTAACTAATTTTCCTAACAATGCTACCAGCATTTTTACTGAATTTGTTTATGGGCTTTATCATCCGTTAACCACGCTATCGTTAATTGCAGATTACCAGTTATTTGGAACCAACCCTTACGGATACCGCATTCATAATTTATTGCTACACCTACTGAATACCCTTTTGGTTTTTTATTTTGTGAAAAATTTAACCAAAAACAAAAATATAGGAATTTTTACCACACTACTTTTTGCATTGCATCCCATGCATCTGGAATCGGTTGTATGGATTTCGGAACGAAAAGATGTGTTGTTTACTTTCTATTTATTGCTTTCGTTGATAACATACCAGAAACTTAAATCAACTAATCGGTGGATTTATAGAGGATTTACTTTTGTATTTTTCTTTTTATCGCTGCTATCAAAAGCTACTGCTGTTGTTTTACCCATTTTGCTGGTTTTACTGGATTACTTAAACGATGAAAAATTTTCATGGAAATTCATTTGGCAAAAATGGTTCTATTTTTTAACCTCTTTTCTTTTTGGATTGGTAAACATAAAAGCCCAAAACTCCATTGATTTTATTCAACCCATTGCATTCAACTACAACTTTTTACAACTCATTACACTGCCTGTTTATTCTTTTGTTTGGTATATCTACCAGCTTTTTTTGCCTGTTGGATTGGCGGCCAAGCACCTTTACCCCAGAGTAGTTGAAAATCAGATTGAATGGTGGTATTATTTGAGCTGGATTGGATTACTGCTTTTTGCTCTAATCACTTTCCACTTCCGTAGAAACAAACTTTTTATTGCTGGCATTTTATTTTATACCGTTTCCATAGTATTACTGGTTAAAATAATCCCAACTGGCAACGACATTGTTTCAGACCGGTATTCGTATTTACCATATATTGGATTGGGAATAGCTTTTGGTTCCATTTTTTTTCCGTGGTTTGAACGAAAAAAGTCTTTCCTCATTTCGGTATTTTTCATACTGTTGGCTTGTATTTGGGGCACGTTAACCTTTCAGGAGTCGAAACACTGGAAAAATGAAATTGCCATTTGGAGCCGGGTCATTGAAACCGAACCCGAATTGCCTTTGGCTTATTTTGAAAGGGGAAAATCGTATCAAGAGGCCAACGAATTCGACCAAGCAATTGCCGATTATAACCAGACTATTGACCTATCACCTACTTTTTATGATGCCTATATAAACCGTGGATTGAGCAACTATTTGAAGCAAAACAGTGAGAAGGCTCTTGCTGATTTTACTTTGGCAATAAAACTGGAACCTAAAAATGGGTTGGCTTATTATCACCGGGGCAATTTATATTTAAAACTGGAGGAATTCAACCAAGCAATACTAGATTTTACCACTTGCATCAATTTGGGATTTGATCAACCGGAACTCTTCTATTACAAAGGCCTGGCAGAGCAGAAATCCGGCGCATTTAGGGAAAGCATTCAAAGCCTGGAGTATTTTTTAACCATTAAACCAAATCATACCCAAGCGGCATATACGTTAGCCAATATTTTGGCGCGTGTTCAAAATTATAAACAAGCCCTCATTTATTACAATCAAGTAATTGACAACGAACCAGCATTTGCCAATGCCTACATTAATAGGGGCAACACCTATCTTTTTTTAAACGAAACAGAAAACGCCTGCACCGATTGGAAAAAGGCCGAAAGTTTAGGTTCCAAACTTGCTGCAGAGAT
>JAIFNJ010000066.1 GCA_020047835.1 Bacteroidota bacterium | reverse complement strand
TAATGGCAGCTGGTTTGTGATAAACCATTAGCAGAAAAACACTCATCACTAAGGCAAACGGAATTAAGGTAATAAAAATTGGCCGGGTAAGGGGAATGGCAAATCCAATGATTCCGACCAGATAAAATAGGGCAAGAAAAAATATAATTACGTTGGGTTTAGGTGCGATTCTCATAAGTAGCAATTGGTTAAGGGTTAGAAATTAAATCATCAACAATTTTAGCACTGCACAAACATAGGGGAATTCCACCACCCGGATGAACACTGCCTCCTACAAAATAAAGATTCTTAAAAGTTCGGCTGAAATTGGCATGTCGGTTAAAAGCGCTGAGCATTCCATTCGACGAATTTCCGTAAAGGGCTCCTTTCCACGATGCAGTTTGTTGCTCAATAGTAACCGGGGTTGCCTGATGTTCGCAAACAAGGTGTTTTTCAATATCAATCCCCAGGTGTGATTTTATTTTCCTGATTATGTTTTTTCGTGCTTCCTGAACCAGCGATTCCCAATTTTGGTTGTAATTAGCCGGAGCGTTAATCATTACAAACCAGTTTTCAGATCCTGCCGGTGCATCCTCAGGAATAAGTTTTGAGCTAATAAACATATAAACGGTTGGGTCGTGGTATATGTTTTTTTTCTGGAAAAGGGTTTCAAACTCTTCTTTATAATTTCCACTAAACAAAATATTGTGCAGTTCCAATTCAGGAAAGTTCTGATTAACACCCCAATAAAATATTATGCCGGAACTTGATAATTCATGGCGGGTAACTGCCGGTGGTTTTTTCACATTTGGCATCAATTTATTGTAAAAAGTGGCGGCATCGGAATTGCTAATAACTATGTCAGCTAATATATAATTGCCGTTTACCTCAACACCGGTTACTTTTTTATTTTCATAAATTACCTGCTCAACCGGTGAATTGAAATGAAAGGTTACTCCTTGTCTTTTTGCCAGTTCAAAGAGTGATTGGCTCACCTGAAACATCCCTTTTTCAGGAAAATAACCTCCCAGATTGTGTTCTAAGTGAGCAATCATATTTAAGGTAGCCGGTATTTGGTAAGGATTGGACCCATTATAAGTGGCATACCGGTTAAATAACTGCGCAGCATACGGGGTTTTAAACCAGTTGCTGTTTCGTTTAAACATAGTAGTCAGGGAGTCGAGTTTATGCAGTTTAAACAAGGTTTTTCGGAATTCAGGTTTTGCAAAATTGGAAAGTTTCTGAAACGAGTTGAATAAAAAGGCCGGCGCAGCTATTTCGTAAAGTTCTTTATATTTTTTTAAAAAGCTTAGGGTGTTTTTAGCAGGTTCTCCAGCATTGGTTTCCATTTCAGCAGCAAATTTTTCCGCTTCGGCCCATGCTTTAAATCGAATTCCATCCGGGTAAAAATAGTTACAAATAGGGTCAATTCGTTTATAGGGCAAGTAGGTTTCAGGATTTTCACCACAAAGTTCGAACAATTCATAGGCTAATTCCGGCAAGGTAAATAGCGATGGTCCGGTATCCCAGCGAAATCCTTTTTCCCGGATTTCAGCAATTTTACCACCGGCATTCGGATTTTTTTCATATATTGTAACGTTATAACCCCTAATTGCAAGTCGGATAGCAACAGCTATTCCACCAATACCAGAACCAATTACGACAACTTGTTTCATCAATGAATTGTAAAGTGTCTAATAAAATATCAAAAACATTAAACAAAAATAAACCCAATTGGTTTATAGTGTTAAAAATAGCAAATTGATGGCATGAAACAAAAAGTAATTATAGTAGGAACAGGTCTGGCAGGATTAGCATCGGCGGTACGGTTGATGAATAAAGGCTATGAAGTAGTTATGCTTGATAAATTTCATCAAGCGGGAGGAAGGCTAAATCAACTTAAAAAGGAAGGCTATACTTTTGACATGGCACCTACTTTTTTTAGCATGAGTTATGAGTTTGATGAATTGCTTAAAGACTGCAATCTTTCGCCGCTATTCCAGTTTCAGGAACTGAATCCATTATACCATGTTTATTTTAGAGGAAGTAGAAAGCATTACAAGTTATTCCGCGAACCGGAAAAATTAGCTCAGGAATTTAAAGAGATAGAACCCGATTTTGAGCGAAAGTTTAAAAAATATATGGAAGAATCGGGGGAACTGTTTCACGACACCATCGATAAAATTGTTAAGCGGAACTTCGATAATTTTTATGCCTATGTATGGGCTTTAATGAGTGTTCCACCCAAACACCTGCCCAAGTTGATGCGTACTTTTTGGCAAGAGGTGGAAAGGCATTTCGACAGCAATGAAGTGAAGGAAATCATATCACTGGTATCGTTCTTTTTAGGAGGTACACCGTTTAACACGCCAGCTATCTACACCTTGCTTTCTTACACGGAGTTTATGCACGACGGGTATCACAACGTTAAGGGTGGAATGTATGAAATTGTAGAGGGACTGGTAAGGCATCTGAAAGAAAAGGGAGTAACTTTTCATTTTAATACTGAAATTGTAACGTTTGAAGTAACTAATTCAGGAACTTTGGAAAGCCTGATCGACCAAAATGGAACATCGTGGAAAGCTGATTTATTTGTAATTAATTCCGATGCCGCTCTTTTTAGAGGCAAGGTTTTTAACCGGCCTGCTTTTTCCGAAAAAAAGCTGAATTCCAAACAATGGACTATGGCACCTTTCACCATGTATGTTGGCATTGAAGGTAAACTGGACCAATTGGGGCAGCATAATTATTTTTTAGGTAATAATTTTAAAGAATATGCCAATAAGGTGTACACCTCTGATTTTAAAACCGATAAGCCGTATTATTATGTAAATATTCCTTCAAAAAACAATACCAATGCGGCTCCTGCCGATGGTGAAGCTTTGTTTTTCCTTTGTCCGGTACCCGACTTGCGTATGATACCCGACTGGAGTAATAAGGAGCAGTTTGGCAATGAAATAATTCGTGATTTTGAGCAAATTACCGGTCAGGTAATTTCCGATAAAATACGCACAAAAACCATTGTTGCCCCCGACGAGTGGGAAACTACTTTTAATCTTTACAAAGGAAGTGGATTAGGGTTAGGTCATACACTTAAGCAAATGGCCTGGTTCCGGCCTAAAAATGTGGACGAAAAATTCAAAAATGTATTTTATACCGGGGCATCAACGGTTCCTGGTACAGGCCTTCCAATGGCTATGATAAGTGCAAAATTAACCGTAAATCAAATTGTAAAAAGCTATGGATCTTTATCTTGAAAATGCATTAAAATGCAGTAAGGAAACAACCAGAAATTACAGTAGTTCATTTTCAATGGGAGTGCGGTTGCTTCATGGTTCAGTTAGGGATGCTATATATGCTATTTATGGATTTGTGCGTTTTGCCGATGAGATAGTAGATACATTTTATGGGCACAATCAAGAACAGTTATTACAAAAGTTTAAAGAGGAAACCTATCAAGCCATTCAAGATAGAATCAGCATCAATCCAATCATTCATAGTTTTCAATGGGCGGTAAATACCTTCGGAATTGAAAAACATCTGGTTGAATCATTTCTAAGTAGCATGGAAATGGATTTAACCAAAAAAGAATATGATGCAAAAGAGTATCAAACTTATATTTATGGTTCTGCGGAAGTGGTTGGTTTAATGTGCCTTCAGGTTTTTTGCCAACAGAATCCCAAACAATATAATGAGTTGGTTAATCCAGCTCGTAAATTGGGCGAAGCATTCCAAAAGGTAAATTTTTTGCGTGATATGGAGTCCGATTTTGAAACCCGAGGTCGCACCTATTTTCCAAATGTTGATTTTAATCAATTTACGCCTAATGATAAAATAGCCATTGAAAATGAAATAAGTAATGATTTTAGGGAGGCGTTAAAAGGAATTGTTATTTTACCAATGAATTCACGTTTAGGAGTTTATCTGGCTTATTCCTACTATTTAGAATTATTGAGTCGAATTAAACAAACGCAAGCATCTGTTTTAATAAACCAGCGGATTCGGGTTACAGACATCTTTAAAATTTGGATTTTGATTAAATGTTATTTTGTATTTTATTTAAAAAGAGGAAATATTGGTTCAGCAAAAAGACCCTCAACCAATATTATAATCGAATCGAACATTCAACAGGTAGTTGCATAAAAAGAGGAAAACACGGATAATTTGAATTTGGTTTTGTAGCTGATTTCAGCTGTTAACATCAAATCATCTGTTGAACGTATTGCTTTAGAGCATTTTATTCTGCATCTTTGCTGCAACATCTAAAAGCAGCATGCAATGAAACAACTAGGAGCGGTTATTCTTTTTACCACAATCTTCATAACCAGCTGTAATGTTACAAGCAAAACTACTGAAGCTGGAATGGTTGAATCAAAATCAATACTTACCATAGCTTATTACCAAACCCCCGGAAATAATTCGTTGGATCCGGAATACTCCATTGAACTTTTTTCGAATAAACAAATGGTTTTGGAAGCTAAAAAGAATCTGGATAAAAGCGGTAAGTATATGCGAACTTTATCAGCCGAGGAATACAAACAACTTTTAAATGCGTTTGTGGTTGCTGATTTTTTTAAATTCAACAATGAATATTCTGGCACCGAAAGTAATCTACCTACCCGTTATGTTTATTTTGCCTATCAGGGAAAGGAAAAAAAGATAAAAGATTATTCCGGAGCTCCGGAAAGCCTAACCCAATTGGAGTATTCCATCCAATCGTTTCTCGACCGGGTGGGCTGGGAAAAAATGAGCTGGTAATGCAGTTTCAGCAACCCCTAATTCACGGAACACTTATTCAACGTTACAAGCGGTTTTTAGCCGATATTAAACTCGATAATGGTGATATTGTAATAGCTCATTGTACCAATTCAGGTACCATGAAAAGCTGCTTGGTGGATGGTGCCGAAGTTTATTTGTCGCTGGCAGCTGATCCGTCGCGCAAAACAAAATTTACCTGGGAAATGATTCTCATTAATGAAAAATGGGTGGGCATAAATACGGCATGGCCAAATTTATTGGCTTTTGAAGCCATCAAGAACAATGAAATCGACAAATTGAGCGGATATACCACAGTTAAAAGAGAGGTTACTTTTGGCGATAGCCGGTTTGATGTATATTGCGAAAATGCCCAAGAAAAATGCTTTGTGGAGGTAAAAAATGTTACCCTGAAAGAAGGCGATTTTGCCTTATTCCCCGATGCCGTTACCACACGGGGAAAGAAACATTTACAAACACTAATAGATGCCAAAAAGCAAGGATATCGGTCGGTTATGCTATACATCATTCAGCGCATGGATGTTTCAAAATTTGGCCCTGCCTCTTCTGTTGACCCGGAATATGCCAAGGCATTGCAAACAGCTGTTGAAAATGGAGTTGAAGTAATTGCCATGCAAGCAGTGGTTTCACCTGCAGGAATTTTTTTAGATAAAGAGCTGCCTACATTTCTATCGGTTTAGAAGCTATTGAAAGCCAATAATTCTATATTTTGGGAATTAAAAAGCCCCAGAAAGTCATTTCCTGAGGCTTGTATTTTAATGTTGGTTTTGCTAAGCAATGTTAGTATAAACCGCTTGAACATCTTCATCTTCATCCAAACGGTCAAGCATTTTTTCAATTTCTTCCAATTGCTCCTCAGAGTATTCAACCGGTGTAGTAGGAATCCGCTGCAAGGTTGCTTTTACAGCGATACCTTTTTGTTCAAAAGCGTGAGTTAAAACCCCAAATTGAGTATAATCGCCATACACATATACGGTTCCTTCGTGCTCATCTACCTCTTCTAATCCGGAGTCTATTAATTCTAGTTCCAGCTCTTCAAGGTTCATTCCGTCCGGCTTTTCAAATTCTATTACGGTTTTACGGTTGAACATGAATTCCAGCGAACCATTGGGCGATTGACTTCCACCGGCTTTATTAAAATACGATTTTACATTGGCTGTGGTGCGGGTGGTGTTATCGGTCATACACTCAACAAATACTAATACTCCATGTGGACCTTTGCCCTCAATATTCATCTCAATAAAGGTTGACGCATCTTTTCCGGCAGCTCTTTTTATTGCATTCTCAATATTATCCTTAGGCATATTTTGTGCTTTGGCATTCAGAATGGCTGTCCGCAGTTTGGCATTGGTTTCGGGGTCGGGGCCACTTTCTTTGGCTGCCACAGTTATGGCTTTACCCAATTTTGGAAAAATCCTCGACATCTTGTCCCAACGCTTCATTTTAGCCGCTTTCCTGTATTCAAACGCACGTCCCATAATATATTTTATTTAGTTCATTTTTTTAACGTTGCAAAAATAATTGTTTTTACCTAAAATGAGTAATTAAAGTCAGAATATGTTTATTACCTCCCATATCTTTTTAAATGCATGA
>JAIFNJ010000030.1 GCA_020047835.1 Bacteroidota bacterium | reverse complement strand
TATGTTAATGGAAAATTAGCCGGCAAACGACCCAATGGCTATATTTCGTTTGAATACAACATTACCCATTTGGTTACCTTGGGCGAAAGAGCCAACGTAATTGCCGTAAAAGTTGACAATTCCATACAACCAAACTCACGCTGGTACAGCGGCTCCGGTATATTCCGCAATGTGTGGTTAACCAAAACACAACCCATTCATGTGGCAGTTTATGGCACTTACATTACCACCCCTGAAGTTTCTTCCGAAAAAGCATCTGTGGTGATTGAATCAACCATCAAAAACACCACTTCAACCGCTCAAGATGTGGAACTCATAAATACCCTATTCGACAAACAGCATAATAAAATTGGAAGGGTTTCTTCAATGGTTAAAATCGAAGCCAATAGTCAAACCATTGAAAAACAACAAGTAACCGTTGAGGCTCCTTCGCTATGGTCTATTGAAAACCCTGTTTTGTATGAAGCGGTGACTAAAATAAAAGTGGCGGGTAAGCTCACCGATAGTTACGCTACCCCTTTTGGTATCCGATCCTTTGAATTTGATGCCGCCAAAGGATTCATTTTAAACGGGAAACCGTTAAAAATTGTGGGCGTTTGCAACCATCATGATTTGGGGGCATTGGGAGCTGCAGTAAATTACCGTGCCATTGAACGGCAATTGGAGATAATGAAAGCCATGGGAATGAACGGCATCCGTACCTCGCACAATCCACCGGCTCCTGAATTGCTCGATTTGTGCGATAAAATGGGATTCATTGTCATGGATGAGGCTTTTGATATGTGGGCCAAGAAAAAAACCCCCTTCGATTACTCTCAAGATTGGGCCCAATGGCACGTTCAGGACTTAAAAGACCAGGTACTTCGTGATCGCAACCACCCATCGGTTTTTATTTGGAGCATAGGAAACGAAATTCTGGAACAATGGGATTCCACCGGAATTACCATTGCTAAAGAACTGGCTCAGATTGTAAAGGAGTTGGACCCAACACGCCCCATTACTTCCGCCTGTAACGATCCGGAACCACACAATAACATAATTAAATCGGGAGCTTTGGATTTGATTGGTTTTAATTATCATCACGAAACCTTTGAACAGTTCCCAACTAAGTTTGCCGGTAAAAAATTTATAGCCGCCGAAACAACTTCATCCCTCAATACCCGCGGTAGCTACGACATGCCCAGCGACAGCATACGTCGATGGCCAAAACGTTGGGATATTCCATTTAATGAAGGAAATCCGGGCAACACCTGCTCATCCTATGACAATTGCAGTGCACCCTGGGGAAGCACTCATGAAGAGACCTGGAAAATAATTAAGAAACACGATTACCTTTCGGGAATGTATATCTGGACCGGATTCGATTATCTGGGGGAACCCACGCCTTATGGTTGGCCATCGCGAAGTTCCTATTTTGGAATTGTTGATTTGGCGGGTTTTCCAAAGGATATGTATTATATGTATCAAAGTGAATTGACCAAGGAACCGGTGCTGCATGTTTTCCCTCACTGGAACTGGAGTCAAGGGCAATCCATTGATGTGTGGGCATACACGAATTTCGATGAAGTGGAGTTGTTTATAAACGACAAATCGCAAGGAGTAAAATCGAAACAAGGCGATGATTTGCACCTGATGTGGAGGGTTATTTATGAACCGGGTACAGTAAAAGCCGTTGGAAAAAAGGCCGATGGCACCACCAAAACGGTTGTTATTAATACAGCCGGAGCTCCCGCTAAAATTAAGTTGGAAGCCGATCGTTCAACTATTGCAGGCAACGGCGAAGATTTGTCGTTTGTAACCGTAACCGTATTGGATAAGGACAACAATGTTGTTCCTACGGCCGACAACTTAATAAATTTCGAGGTTTCCGATTTAGTGACTATTGCCGGTGTGGATAATGGTTGTCAAACCAGCCATGAACCCTTTAAAGCCAATTACCGAAAGGCCTTTAACGGGAAATGCCTGGTTATCTTACAATCGAAAACTGTGGGCGGTAAAACGGTATTAAAAGCCACTTCGGAAGGGTTGGAATCGAGCGAAATTGAAATAAACATTCGGTAAACATCCTTTAACCCCTAATGGGGTTGAAACGAAATGTTTTATTTGTTGTTAAAACAAAAAATTGAAATTATCTATAAAAAACACCAAAATGAAAAAATCCAAGGTTACTTTACTTAGTGGCGCATATCTAGCCTTTTTTGTCCTCTTTTTTTCTTCATGCACAAGCAATCAGGATATGGAAATCAAAAGCCCAGATGGAAAATTAGTCGTCACCCTAATTAATAAAAACCATCAGTTAAACTATCAAATAGCTTTTAATCAACAGGTTGTTCTTGAGCCTTCGCTGTTGGGTTTGGTTCGTGAAGATGCCGACTTTTCATCCGGTTTGAAAATTAAAAGTGTTTCAGGAGCCACCTCTATAGCCGATACTTACACGCTGAATGTTCATAAGAAAATGAACTATACTTACCAGGCAAATCAAAAAACCATTACGGTTGAAAACCAGCAAGGGGAAGCTATGCAGGTTATTTTTCAGGTTTCTGATCATGGAGTTGCTTTCCGCTACTATTTTCCATCCGAAAATAAGGCAATGAAAAAGATTGTGGATGAAAAAACCTCTTTTGCTTTTAGTAAAACATCCAAAGCCTGGTTGCAGCCTTGTGCCCATGCCAAATCGGGCTGGGGCGAATGCAACCCATCCTACGAAGAGCATTATTTGCAAGATATTCCTGTCGGAACTCCATCTCCTTTAGCCGGATGGGTTTTTCCCGCACTTTTTAAAACCGGAGAACAATGGGTGTTGATTTCCGAAACCGCAGTAGATCGGAATTATTGTGCATCAAGACTTCGTCCGGAATCGCCCAATGGTGTTTATTCCATTGGCTTTCCCGAAACCAAAGAGGTGGTTTTCACCAAAGAATTAAACCCACAATCAACGCTCCCTTGGTACACACCTTGGCGGATTATGGCTATCGGTTCGCTGGCTGATGTGGTAGAATCCACTATAGGAACCGATTTGGCAAAACCCGCTATTGCTGGCGATTTCACTTGGGTAAAACCCGGACGGGCCTCTTGGAGTTGGGTGTTGTTGAAAGATGGCCAAACCATTTATCCGGTTCAAAAAAGGTTTATTGATTATGCATCAAAAATGGGTTGGGAATATTGCCTGATTGATGCTGGCTGGGACGTGTTAATTGGTTACGATAAAATCAAAGAACTGGCAGACTATGGCAAAACTAAAAACGTAAAATTACTGCTTTGGTACAACTCAGCCGGCGATTGGAACTCAACTCCTCAAACGCCCAAAAATGCCTTGTTAACCCGCGAAGCAAGATTGAAGGAATTTACCCGAATTAAGGAAATAGGTATTGCCGGGGTAAAAATCGATTTTTTTGGAGGCGATGGACAATCGGTGATGAACCATTACATTGATATTATGGAAGATGCAGCTACCGCAGGGTTGGCTGTGAATTTCCATGGGTCAACATTGCCACGGGGTTGGCAGAGGACTTATCCGCATCTGCTAAGTATGGAAGCCATAAAAGGAATGGAATTTGTCACCTTTGGACAACCCGATGCCGATGCGCAGCCCAACCATTGCGCCATGATTCCATTTACCCGCAACGTATTCGATCCTATGGATTTTACGCCTACCTGTTTTGGCGAAATTGATAACATCAAAAGGAAAACTACCAATGGTTTTGAACTGGCATTGCCCATACTTTATCAATCGGGCATTCAGCATTACGCCGAAATTCCTGAGGTGATGGATCAATTGCCTGCAGAAGTTCAACAACTGATGAAAGAGATTCCAACCGTTTGGGATGAAACCCGGTTCTTAGATGGGTTTCCCGGTAAATTTGTGGCCATGGCCCGCCGCTCAGGTTCAACTTGGTATGTGGCCGGAATCAATGGTCAAGATTCCCCTCAAAAAACAAATCTAAATCTTTCTTTTATCCCGTCTCTAAAAGGTTTTATGATAACCGATGGCATTACCAACCGTGAATTTCAGAAAAATGAGATTACACTAAGTGAAAATCAATCGTTGCCATTGGAATTGAAACCAAACGGAGGATTTTTAATTCAGCTAAAGTAATTGGAATACCTAGGTGTAGCCATTAACAATAAGAATTAACTCAATTTAAAATAGCAATTTTCAATGAAAGACCGGTTTCTAAATTTAGCCCAACTATTTGCTGCTTTTTTGCTGCTTAGCTGTCATCAAAACACACCAACCGTTACCTCTATCGATAATGGGGCTGAGGTTTTTACAGGAAAAATTCACGTGAAAGCACAATTTTACTCAAACGAAGTGGTGCGCATTACCAAATGGTGCCCCGATGGAATTCCGGAAAAATTAAGCCTTTCGGTGTTAAATCAGGAAACCAAAGATTTGAACATCGCAAATGAAGAAACGGCCAATGAAATTATTTTAAAATCAACATCATTAAGAGTAATGATTTCCAAAGCTTCCGGAAACATTACCTATAAAAAGTTATCGGACGAAACGGTATTGGAGGAACAAGGTATTCCTGAGTTTAAACCGGTGGTTTTTGACAGCGATTCAGGGTTTACAGTAAAGCAGGAATTTAAGCTTACCCCACAAGAAGGAATTTACGGTTTGGGGCAACACCAACACGGTTATTTTAATTACCGGGGAAAAGAGGTTAAACTGGTGCAAACCAATACCGATGCGGTAACATCGTTTCTGATATCGACACAAAACTACGGCATCCTTTGGGATAACTATTCCAAAACCATTTTCCGCGACAATGCAAATGGTGCTTCATTGGAATCGGAAATGGGAAACAACCTGGATTACTACTTTGTAAACGGTTCAAACATGGATTCGGTCATACATGGATACCGCACGCTTACCGGAAAAGCGCCCCTATTCGGAAAATATGCCTATGGATACTGGCAAAGCAAAGAACATTACGACACCCAAGCCGAACTGATGTCGGTGGCTGAAAAATACCGCAAACTTAAAATCCCCATCGATAACATGATTCAGGACTGGGATTATTGGAACGGTGCCGCCAATTGGGGCGGTATGTTCTTCGATAAAACGCTCTTTCCCAAACCAAAAGAAATGTGCGATAAGTTGCACCAAATGAATTTTCACATCATCATTTCCATTTGGCCGGCAATGGGGCCTAAAACCGAAATTTATGCCGAAATGGATAAGAAAGGCTTTTTATACAAACCCATTGGCTGGGCTGGGTTCAAGTATTACGATGCCTTTAATCCGGAAGCAAACCGGTTGTATTGGAAGTTCCTGAGGGGAGGCTTGTATTCCCAAGGCCTTGATGGTTGGTGGATTGATTCCACCGAACCCGATGTAGTGAATGCCAGCACCAAAGAGTCGACGGAATACGAGATGAAGAAAATGGGAAGCAACCACTTGGGTTCCTGGGCCCGCTACCTGAATGCCTTTTCGTTGGTGATGACTGACGATATCTATAAATTTTGGCGCGAAGAAACATCCGATCGTAGGGCATTTATATTGACCCGTTCCACCTTTGCCGGTCAGCAGCGGAATGCTGCCGTTACCTGGAGTGGCGATATTGGGGCCAGTTGGGAAGTTTACCGCAACCAAATAGCCGCCGGATTGAACCATTCTATGTCGGGCATCCCTTACTGGACCTTTGATATCGGTGCCTTTGTATTGGGCTCCTATGAAGGGGTTTTTTGCAACGGAGGAAAAGATCCCGCTTATCAAGAACTATACAACCGCATGTTTCAATTGGGTGCTTTTACCCCCATTTTCCGATCCCACGGCTCGGAAACTCCGCGCGAAATATGGGAATTTGGGGAATTTACCGAATCGCTTATTAAATTCGATAACCTGCGCTACCGGTTAATGCCCTACATCTATTCCCAAGCCTGGAAAATTACCCATGAAGATTACACCCTGATGCGTGGCCTTCCCATGGATTTTTCATCGGATACCAATACCTATGCCATCGACGACCAGTTTATGTTTGGTCCATCCATCATGGTTTGTCCGGTGGTGGATTATATGTATTATACCCCGCCTCAAAAAAGTGTTCTGATGGAAGCCCAGTATTTTCAAACCCATGAAGGAAAACCAGGACTGAATGCTAAATATTACAAAGATCCAAATTATCAGGTTTTGAGCAAAGAACAAACCGATTCCACCATTGATCTGCTTTGGTATGCCGGCCGACCTGATTACGTGACTGATTCCATGTATTCCATTCGTTGGACTGGAAAACTTATCCCTAAAGAAACTGGAAAACACCAGTTTCACCTAAAATGTTACGATGCCAAACGGATTATTCTCAACGGGGATACCCTAAAAATAGTTTATTCCAGTACTGAACAATATACAGAACCGGTAGAGCTTGAA
>JAIFNJ010000137.1 GCA_020047835.1 Bacteroidota bacterium | reverse complement strand
CGGTTTATTGGGTGAACATGCCCGACTTTGCCAGTTCGGTGGAAAACATTCAAGTGCAACGGGGAGTGGGAACATCAACCAATGGAGCCGCAGCATTTGGCGCTACCATAAACATGCAGACCAATACCCTGCGCGAGGAACCGTATGCCGAGGTTTCGTCTGCTGCCGGTTCGTTCAACACCATTAAAAATACCGTTATGGTGGGCAGTGGATTGCTCAACGGTCACTTTGCAGTGGACGCCCGCTTATCAAAAATCACCTCCGATGGTTATATCGACAGGGCATTTAGCGATTTAAAATCGTTTTATGTCTCAGGTGGCTATTATGGTGAAAATACCCTGGTGAAAATCAATGTGTTTTCCGGGAAAGAGCAGACATATCAAGCATGGAATGGGATTCCAAAGGTGAGACTTGAAAGTGATTCCATAGGAATGAGTCGGTATGAATTACATGGTTTGTACACTTCTGTTGAGACCCAGCAAATGAGGGAATCCAATCCTCGGACTTACAATTATTTTACCTACATCAACCAAACCGACAATTATCAGCAGGACAATTATCAACTGTTTTTTTCGCATAAGATTAATGAAACCCTAAATTTCAATTCGGCTATACATTACACTTATGGCCGCGGTTATTATGAGGAATATAAAGTAGATGAAAGTTTTTCAGATTATGGAATGAATGATGCGATTGTGGGAGTTGATACCATTACCAACACCAATCTGGTGCGCCAGAAATGGCTCGATAACGATTTTTATGGAGCTGTTGCATCACTGAATTATACCCAGGGCATATGGGATGTATCTATTGGAGGGGGGGCCAACCAATACAACGGTCGGCATTTTGGTAAGATTATTTGGGCACAGATGCTGGACGGTATTGACAAGGATTACGAATGGTACCGGAGCACCGGCAACAAAACCGATTGGAACGTTTATGCGAAAGCAAACCTCCAGATTCTGGAACAGCTTTCGACTACAGTCGATTTACAATTCAGGGGCATAACCCATGAAATTTCGGGCATTGATGACGACCTGCGCGATATTACCCAATCTCATTCCTTTAAATTCTTTAACCCAAAAGTGGGATTGAATTACAAGCCAAACCAACAATTAGAAACCTATTTTTACTATGCCGTTGGTAATCGAGAGCCTAATAGAAGTACTTACACCGATATAGCTCCAGAACAAAAAACGTCGACCCACGAAAAGTTAAATGATTTTGAAGTCGGATTACTTTTTAAAGCCGAACATTTGTCGTTAAGCACCAATTTGTATTACATGATGTATAAAGATCAACTGGTGCTTACCGGACAAATAAACGATGTGGGCAATGCTATAATGACCAATGTGGACAAAAGTTATCGCCGGGGAATTGAAATGATAGTTGGCGCACAGATTACCCGCTGGCTTCAATGGGATGGAAACCTTACGTTGAGCCAAAACAAAATAATTGATTTTACCGAATATGTTGATAATTGGGATACTTGGGAACAAGATGACATCCTCATTGGAAAGACAGATATTGCCTTTTCCCCCAATGTATTAGCCAGCAGTCAGTTTAAAGTTAATCCATTAAAAAATCTAACCATAGGCCTCAATTCGCAGTATGTTGGCAAGCAATACATCGACAACTCCGGTTGCGACGACCGTTCATTGGATGCTTATTTTGTGAACAATCTGCTATTGAATTATATCTTGAAACCCAAGTTTATGCAAGAGATTGGGTTTCAATTGCAGGTAAACAATTTGTTGAACGCCGAGTATGAGAATAATGCCTGGGTTTATTCCTATTTATATGGCGGGGAACGTTTTACCATGGACGGCTATTTCCCTCAGGCTGGGATGAACTTTTTGGTGGGTTTGAATTTGAAGTTTTAAAAAATTCAAATAAACCAGCATCCAATTTTTATGGGGGCATGCTACTGATTGTATAGGAACGCTGGGCATCACCTTTGTTTTATTTAATTGTGACAAAACCTATTTGTGGCCCAATTAAAATAGCTGCAATTTCCAGATAACCATGATTAGATATAAAAAGGAACTTTTTCAGAGTTTATAAGAATTGTGTGTAATACATCAATAATAAAAAAAGCAGACGAAAGTCTGCTTTTTGTGCTCTATGAGATACAAAATCTATGCTTTCTCGGCCAAAATAATGATGTTGTTTTTCATTACTTCAATCACCCCTTTTTCAATTTCAAAAAAATGCTCCTTATTCTCTTCATCAATTACTTTTACCTTCCCCTTTTTTAAAGTGGAAATAATGGGAGCGTGGTTCTTCAATATTTCAAACGATCCATCAGTGCCTGGTACTTGTACCAGCCTAACTTCGCTGGCAAAAACTTTCGCATCGGGTGTTACTATTTCTAAATGCATTTTATTAGAGTTTAGAAATTAGAGTTCAGAAATTAGAACTTAGAATTTATGATTCTAGTTTCTAATATCTAATCTCTAACCTCTGGTTTATCTATTTCTTCGCTGCCGCTATCATTTTTTCGCCTTTTTCAATGGCCTGTTCAATGGTTCCCACCAAGTTAAATGCAGCTTCGGGATATTTATCCACTTCACCGTCCATAATCATGTTGAAGCCTTTGATGGTATCTTCAATTTTTACCAATTCGCCCTTCAGTCCGGTGAAAGCTTCGGCCACGTGGAACGGTTGCGATAAGAACCGTTGAACCCTACGGGCACGGTGAACAATCAATTTATCGTCTTCCGACAATTCGTCCATCCCTAAAATGGAGATAATATCCTGTAGTTCTTTGTATCGTTGCAAGGTATTGATAACCCTTTGAGCCGTTTCGTAATGTGCTTTTCCCACTACTTCAATGGACAGAATCCTCGAAGTAGAATCCAGTGGATCCACTGCAGGATAAATCCCCAACTCAGCAATTTTACGGCTTAATACGGTAGTAGCATCCAAGTGGGCAAAAGTAGTTGCCGGTGCTGGATCCGTTAAGTCATCGGCAGGCACATATACTGCCTGAACAGATGTAATGGAACCGCTTTTGGTTGAGGTAATCCGCTCCTGCATGTTACCCATTTCGGTAGCCAAAGTAGGTTGGTAACCTACAGCTGATGGCATCCTACCCAACAAAGCCGAAACTTCGGAACCGGCTTGTGTAAACCGGAAAATATTATCGATAAAAAACAGGATGTCTTTTCCAGCTCCTTTGCCGTCGCCATCGCGGTAACTTTCGGCTACTGCCAAACCCGATAATGCCACACGTGCACGTGCACCAGGAGGCTCGTTCATTTGTCCGAACACCATGCTCAATTTTGATTTTTGCAAGGCTTCCATATCCACAGTGCTCAAATCCCAACCGCCCTTTTCCATGCTGTGTCTAAATGCATCGCCATAATCCACAATACCGGCTTCAATCATTTCACGTAATAGGTCGTTTCCTTCGCGGGTACGTTCACCTACTCCGGCAAATACCGAAATTCCATCGTAACCCACAGCAATGTTGTTAATCAATTCCTGAATCAAAACAGTTTTACCTACACCGGCACCTCCAAAAAGACCTATTTTTCCTCCTTTGGCATACGGCTCAATCAAGTCAATTACTTTGATACCGGTAAACAGCACTTCGGTTTCGGTAGATAAATCCTCAAATTTAGGGGCATGCCTGTGAATGGAGGCTCCGCCAACTTTTGAAATAGCGCCGATACCGTCAATGGCATCGCCTGTAACGTTCAGCAAACGTCCTTTGATTGGATCTCCGATGGGCATCATAATTGGTGAGCCGGTAGCAATTACTTTAACTCCACGGTTCAAACCATCAGTTGATTCCATTGCGATGGCACGTACCGTATTTTCACCAATATGCTGTTCCACTTCACAAACCAAAACGGTACCGTCAGGTCTGGTAATTTCCAGCGCATCCAAAATGTTTGGAAGTATGGTGCCTTCTGTTTCAAAGCTTACGTCCAACATGGGACCAATAATCTGTATAATTTTACCAACATTTGTAGCCATTATGCCTGAAATTTATGTGTTATAATTCTTTATTTAATTCTTCCTAATAATTCATGTCCTATCGACTCCAAAATCACTTTTTTGTCCTTTGGTAGTTGTACCTCCTTTAACTGTTCAAATGCCTTCTCAGAATATTCTTCAACTTTTTTTTGTGTTAATTTATCAATGGTCAACACTTCAAATATCCGTTTTACCGATGCAATTTTTTCTGTTTCAACAAACTCCTTTTTTTGCAACCAGGAAATCAACTCCTTTTTTTCATTTTCATTGGCTCGTTCCAATGCCTTTATTAACAGAAAGGTCTTTTTGTTTTCGACAATATCGCCCCCTATTTTTTTACCAAATTCCTGCTTATTACCAAACGTGTCCAACCAATCATCTTTTAATTGAAAGGCCAATCCCAAATTGATGCCAAACGAATACAACCTTTCGGCATCGGCATCGGAAGCTCCTCCAATAATAGCTCCGGATTTTAAGCTTGCTGCCAGCAGCACCGCAGTTTTCAAGCGAATCATCTCCATATAATCGGATTCACTTACCTCATTCCGTGTTTCAAACTGCATATCAAACATTTGACCTTCGCAAACGGCCAACGCGGTATCTGAAAACAGTTCCAAAATCGGGCCTAAGTGTTTTGCCGGTGTTTTGCAAACAAACCTATAAGCCTCTATCATCATGGCATCGCCCGAAAGAATGGCCGTGTTGGCATTCCATTTTTCGTGAACGGTGGGCATTCCCCGCCTTACCGGAGCATTATCCATGATGTCGTCGTGCAATAAGGTGAAGTTGTGAAATACTTCAAATCCTATTGCTGGATCAATGGCTTCGTCAAACTTTTCAGAGAACATTTGGCAGGCAATCAACATCAGAATCGGACGAATCCTTTTTCCTTTGCTGTGCAAGGTATAAGTTATTGGATGATACAACTCAGCCGGCGGTCGATTAAATGCGATGGACTGAATCCGCTCCTCCAAAACAACTTTTAACCCTTCGACTCCCTGCATATTTTATAATTCTTCATTTCAAATAAACCTTCTTCCAAAATCTTTTTAATCCCCTCATCAATGCTCAACAATTTACGGTCAAGCATTTTTTTCATATCTGAATTATCGGGTTTCCGGCGCATCATATCGCCATCTTTCAAAGGGTCAACATGCACTATTTTTGATTTTGATTCTGTCATTTGAATAATGATTTCAGCCAGTTCTTTAATGGGTATTTCCCGGCTTCCGCCAATATTAATCACATCGTTAACCACTTTGTTTTCATAAAAAGCCTTTAAGCAGGAATCCACGTTATCGTCAACAAAACAGAAAGTCCGGGTTTGATTTCCGTCGCCATAAATGGTAATATCCTGATTGTGGAAGGCTGAAAGCAAGAACTTACTAATAACAAAATCCTTGCTTTGTTTAGGTCCATAGGTATTAAAGAATCGAAAAATGGTATAATCCAAATCAAATTCCTGTTTATAGGAACGCATAAACGCTTCGCCTACATTTTTCACAATAGCATACGGTAATCGGCTGTTTAAAGGAGTGGTATAAACATTCTGTGGTATTTCAACCGGGTCACCATAAATTTCCGATGACGAGGAAAAGAACACGCGCTGCACCGTAGTGTTTTTTGATAGCGAAAGGATATTTTTTATTCCCTCAATATCTTTTAACACCATTACCGGATTCTCTTGAGTCCTTTGTACCCCAACTACTGCGGCAAAATGGAACACAAAGTCGAACATGTACGAAGTCATGATGGGTGCAATTTCAGAATAATCATTTACATCGCACTTAATGAATCGCCAATTATGCTTTGGTAGCGGTGGAAGTTTTCCCAAATCGCCTGTGGATAGGTTATCTACAATAACTACATAGTTTTCGCTATTGAGAATAAGCTTTTCAGCTATGGCACTTCCAATAAATCCTGCTCCTCCGGTAACTAAAATTTTCGACATGTTCTGTTTTTATCCTTTTAACGCTTCAGCTCCACTTACTATCTCCAAAATTTCGTTAGTAATGGTTGATTGGCGTGCCTTATTGTATTGCAAATTCAAATTACGTAATAAATCGGTAGCATTATCAGTAGCTTTATGCATGGCCGTCATTCTCGCTCCGTGTTCTGCTGCATTTGAATCGAGCAGTGCTTTATAAAATTGAATTTTCAACGATTTCGGAATTAAATCCTTTACAATTTCCTCTTTCGAAGGTTCAAAAATATAATCCACAGTTGTCCCCTTTTTCTCTATTGGTTTTGGAACAACAGGTAAAAACTGTTCAACCATTAAATACTGAGTAACCGCATTTTTAAATTCGTTGTACACCAAATATACTTTATCGTATTTTCCTTGCACAAATTCATTCATAATCTTGTCGGCTACCGGCGACACGTGCTCAAAGTCAAGATGATCGTACAAATGATTGTTGTTGTTGCTTTCGAACCCCCTGCGACGGAAAAAATCGTAAGTGTTTTTTCCAATGGTAACCAATTGTAGGTTGCTTTCGCGGAAATCCTCATTAATCATCTGAAATACACGGCGATTTACGTTGGAGTTGAATGCCCCGCACAAACCACGGTTCGAATTAATGGAAACAATTAAAATGTTGGTATTACCCCGATCAATTGAATAGGGGTTGTCTTCGATGGAAGTCAAGCTATCGCTCAAGTTACCCAGAATATCGTACAACTTATTAGCATAGGGCCTAATTCGGATAATTGCCTCCTGAGCCCTCCGAAGCTTAGCTGCCGACACCATTTTCATAGCACTGGTAACCTGACGGGTGGTTCTCACGGAGCTCATCCGTGTTCTGATAGCCTTAAGATTTGCCATAATTAAACCTTCTTTGAGTTTACTGTTTTGTATTTATATCAAGTAAACACACTATTTTTTATATTTTGCCGACAATTCTTTAACAACGTCCTGCATAATTGTTTCTGCTTCTTCTGTTAGATTGCCTGCTTTTAAGAGTTGCAATACTTCTTTATGCTGCATTTGTAGCCTATCCAAATATTCAATTTCAAATTCCTTTATTTTATTTACCGGAATAGCTGTAAGCAAGCCCTTAACGCCACAATAGATAATTGCTATCTGCCGTTCAACCGGAGCTGGATCGTATTGACCTTGTTTCAGAATCTCCACATTTTTTCTTCCTTTATCAAGCACCGCCATAGTGGCGGCATCCAAATCGGAACCAAACTTTGAGAAAGCTTCCAGTTCACGGAACTGAGCCTGATCAATTTTCAAGGTTCCTGCAATTTTTTTCATTGCTTTAATTTGGGCATTACCTCCTACACGCGAAACTGAAATTCCCACGTTAATGGCAGGACGCACCCCGGCGTTAAACAAATCCGATTCCAAGAATATTTGACCGTCGGTAATGGAAATTACGTTGGTTGGAATGTATGCAGAAACGTCGCCGGCTTGGGTTTCAATTATTGGGAGCGCTGTAAGTGATCCTCCACCTTTAACCAAAGGCAACCCTTTTTCATCTTTTGCATCACGCAATACGGCTGGTAAATCGTTCATTTGACGGGCCACTTCGTCGGATTCAATAATTTTTGCGGCACGCTCCAGCAACCGGCTATGTAGATAAAACACATCACCCGGATATGCTTCCCGACCTGGAGGGCGGCGTAAAAGCAATGAAACTTCGCGGTATGAAACGGCTTGTTTCGATAAATCATCGTACACTACCAATGCAGCACGGCCTGTATCACGGAAAAATTCACCAATAGCTGCTCCCGCAAAAGGGGCATTGAACTGCATAGCAGCAGGATCGGATGCGGTTGCCATAACAATTACGGTATAGGCCATGGCACCATGTTTTTCCAAAGTCTTGGCCACATTCGCTACCGTCGATCCTTTTTGCCCGATGGCTACATAAATGCAATACACGGGTTTACCTGCCTCATAGAATTCTTTCTGGTTTATGATGGCATCAATAGCAATGGCTGTTTTACCAGTCTGGCGGTCACCAATAATTAACTCCCGCTGGCCTCGGCCAATAGGAATCATGGCATCAATTGCCTTTAATCCGGTTTGAAGGGGTTCCTTTACCGGCTGACGGTAAATTACTCCCGGAGCCCTACGTTCCAAAGGCATTTCATAAAGTTTTCCCTGAATGGGACCTTTACCGTCAATGGGATCTCCAATGGTGTTGATAACGCGACCTAACAATCCCTCACCCACATGGATGGATGCAATCCTATTGGTTCTTTTTACGGTATCGCCTTCGCGGATACCTTCGGTAGAACCTAAGATTACTGCTCCTACATTGTCTTCTTCAAGGTTTAGGGCGATTCCTTTCACTCCATTGTCGAATTCAATTAATTCGTTCGACTGAACATTCGACAAGCCAAAAATCCGGGCAATACCATCACCCACGGTTAAAACAGTGCCTACTTCTTCAAGTTCGTTTTCTGATTTAAATCCTTCAAGCTGTTGCTTTAAGATAGAGGAAACTTCTGAAGGTTTAATGTCTGCCATATTTGTAAAGTATTTATTTCAAAAATTAGATGGAAGTATCAATAAGTTTACGTTTGATCTGATTTATTTTAGTGCTTACGCTGGCATCAATTTGTTGGTCGCCAACTCTTAAAATGAATCCTCCTTTAAGTGACGGATTTTCTTCAGTAATAAGTTCTACCTGCGTATTAAACAGCTTGACAATCAATTGGTGTATCTGCTCTTTAGTTTCTTTGTCAATAGGTGTTGCCGTAGTAACTTTAGCTGCCTGAATGCCACTATGCTCGCGAAAAAGTTGAATAAAATCGCGGGCAATATCCGGTAAGTATGCCTCCCTTCGATTTTCAGCAACCATTAATAAAAATTGTTGAGTCAATGGGTTTATTTTTCCTTTGAAAATTTCTTTAAAAAGCGCTTTTTTCTGAGATGTCCGAACCACAGGACTTTCGAGCAATCTTTTAAAATCGGGCTCACGGCACGTGGTTGCCAATAATTGAACATCATTTTTCAGTGCATCTAAAATGTTTTTTTCAATAGCTAAATTGAAAAGGGCTTTTGAGTACCGAACAGCAATTTTACTCTGGTTCATTGCAACTTAATTAATGTTGGTCTTATTGAGCATATCCTCAATAAGTGTTTTTTGATCCGCTTTATTACCTAACTCTTTGTCCAATATTTTTTCAGCGATTAATACTGAAAGGGTTGCTACTTCATTTTTAATCTGGTTTATGGCTGCTCTTTTCTCGTTCTGAATGGCATTTTTTGCAGAAGTAATCAATATTTCCGCTTCAAGTTTAGCTTGAACTTTTGCTTCTGCAATGGTTTTGTCTTTTAAATCACGGGCTTCTTTTAATATTTTATCCCGTTCTATGCGTGCTTCTTTAAGCACCAGTTCATTATCGGCCTGGAGCTTTATCATTTCTTCTTTAGCTCTATCGGCGGCTGCCAAAGCTTCCTGAATACTTTCATTTCTTTCATTCACTGCATTCAGAATGGGTTTCCAAGCAAACACCTTTAACAGCACCAGCAGAATTAGAAAGATTAAAACAGTCCAAAAAACCAATCCAATTGCGGGGGTTACTAAATCCATAGTATTTTATTTAAATGTTAAATTTTTCAAAGGAAAACTTTCCTGCAACCAACCGTTACAGGAAAGCTTGTTTTTTTACTTAGCAACCATTATCGCTACTACCACAGCAAATAACGCTACTCCTTCTACAAGGGCGGCAGCAATAATCATCGCAGTTTGAATTTGTGAATACGCTTCTGGTTGACGGGCAATGGCATCCATAGCCGATCCACCAATTTTACCAATACCTAACCCGGCACCGATAACGGCTAATCCTGCACCAATTGCAGCAATTGAAATTCCAGTCATAATATAACTATTAAATTAAACAAACAATACTATTAATGATGCTCTTGAACGGCCAACCCAATGAATAACGCTGATAATAAAGTGAAAATATACGCCTGTAAAAGAGCAACCAAAAGTTCCAGCACATCCATAAACAACACTAAAATTATGGAAGCCGGTGATATCCAAACCGTTTTAAAAATAAAAATGAGCGAAACCAAACTTAAAACAATGATGTGGCCTGCAGTTATGTTGGCAAACAAACGAATCATCAAAGCAAAAGGTTTTGAAAGTACACCTATAAGCTCCACAGGAATCATAATTATCCATAACCATTTGGGCACCGGTGGCGTAAAAACATGTCCCCAATAGGTTTTGCTACCATTCATACTTGTAAGTATTAAGGTAAAAAAAGCTAAAGTCATGGTAACGGCAATGTTTCCTGTTAAATTGGCACCTCCTGGGAAAAATGGAATTAAGCCCAACATATTATTAAACCAAATAAAGAAAAAAGCAGTTAGCAAATAGGGCAGAAATTTTTGATAATTATGTTTGCCAATGTTCGGCTCTGCAATATCTTCCTTAATAAAGAGCACAATGGGTTCAAGAAAACCTTGCAATCCGCTAGGAACCAATGTCCCCTTTTTATATTTTCGAGCCATTGGAATAAAAACGGCCAATAAAAGGAATGCACTCAATAAAAGAGCGGTGACATTTTTTGTGATGGAAAAATCCCATGGCTTGGGGTTTGTAGGATGGTGTTCTTCATTTAGTTGAAACCCTGTTTCCTCTATCGCATAAATCTTATCATGGTAAAGCACATACTCCCGATCTTCCTTTTTAACTGAGGTTTCTCCATGGTGAAACTTAGAAGAAAGAAAAATATCGAGATGACCATTGTATATCAAAATCACAGGAAGAGGAATGCTTACAGGATGCACCTTTCCGGACTCTTTGTCGGTTAAATCGAATAAATGCCAATTATGCGAATCATTGACATGATGCATAATCATAGGAGTAGGATCAAATGCTGCCTCATTATCAGATTTATCGTGAGTTTCTTCATTGGAAACAATCTCCTCAGTACTGTAAACAGTGAGCGAAAAGAATAATACTGAAATAAATAGATAAAGTTTCTTCATGAGTAAAAACTATATTTTGGACAATTTTTATCGCTTAAAAATACAATAATTTTAACAACAATTAGTATAAAAGGTTCAAGAAACAAAGATGTAAAAATTTTAGTTTACTTGTAGTATAAACAATTATTAAAACAGTTGCTTCTTCAGCATGTTTTTTGTTAAATTAATTACCTCATAAGCCAATACAGATAGATAAACAGCCATAAAATTCAAGGCTATAGGAATTGACCCCGGAGTGGCAGGAAAAATATACGGAAATAAATAGGCAATGGCAATTCCCATTTTAATAAAGCTTAGAGCCGTAAATAAAAAACCAGAATATATGGGCCATTTTTTGAACAACCAGAGAAGACTGATATAATGAATTATGGTTAATAAACCCAGAAAAAGGTACATTTCAATTAACCACGAACTTGAAACTGAAATAAAATGGGGAAATGTAACTAATAATAAATAGTGGACTATAAATAAACTGGCAGCAAGTAATAAAAACCGTATTAGAAAGTATTTTAAATCAAGAATCATGATGTAAAAGGTCTTTAAGTACTACATATAAGGCAATACCAATAGAAAGCAGTGATAATATAATAGTCCAAATAGGGAATTCAGAGTTTCGATGGGAATCGATTTTGTAACCTAAAAACGTCCCTAAAGCAATAATGCCAAGCATTTCGAAGACAAGCCCCGAATACCTGGCAAGATAATACCCAGAAGACTTTAAGTCTTTATTTCTTTTTTTCTTCATTCACGGTTGCAGTGGCTGCTGGAGCTGCACTGGAATTCATGTTGCAATTGCCTGTAAAGAAAGCACCGGGTTCAATTGCTAGTTTTCGGGTTTTAATATCACCTAATATAGAAGAGGTGCTCTTAAGTGAAAGCAATTCTGCTACTGAAATTTTTCCTTCAATCTTACCTTCAATTTCTGCGCTTTTGCATGATACTTCGCCCTTTATATTTCCTGTTGCGCCAATTACCACTTTGCCTTGTACAAACAGGCTGCCAACTAAGCTCCCATCGATACGGATATCCCCAGAACAGTTAATATCACCGTTAATACTGGTTCCTGCTCCTATAATGTTAATTTGTTTTTGCTCTGTTTCAAAAGTTTTTGCCATGGTTTTGTTTATTAGCGTTACTTATTTACAAAAATTTAGCCATTATATGCCCACTTAAGGTAAATAGTTCCCCAAGTAAATCCGGCTCCAAAAGCCGATAGAATAATGTTATCGCCTTTTTTCAATTGATTTTCCCATTCCCATAAACACAATGGAATGGTTGCCGAAGTGGTATTTCCATACCGTTCAATATTTATCATTACCTTCGAAGGATCTAAACCCATCCGTTTGGCGGTAGCATCAATAATGCGCAAATTTGCCTGATGAGGCACCAACCAAGCCAATTTATCGGCGGTTAAGTTGTTGCGTTCCATTATTTCAACGGAAACATCAGCCATATTGGAAACAGCATGTTTAAAAACCACCTGTCCTTCCTGGTAAATAAAATGTTGTCTTTCGTCTACCGAATGATGACTGGCAGGAATGCATGAGCCGCCGGCTTTCATGTGAAGGTGTTTGCGTCCCATACCATCAGAACGGGCAATGTAATCCATTATTCCCAAATCTTCAGTGGTTGGTTCCAGCATAACAGCTGCAGCGGCATCACCAAATAAAGCGCATGTGGTACGATCTTCGTAATTCGTAATCGATGACATTTTTTCAGCACCTACTACAATTACTTTTTTGTATTGTCCTGATTCAATAAACTTAGCTGCAGTAATTAAAGAATAAACAAAGCCAGAACACCCTGCATTTATATCAAAGTGGAAACCGTTTTTAATACCTACTTTATCGGCTATAATATTAGCTGTTGCTGGGAATGGCATATCAGGAGTAACGGTGGCACAGATTAACAAATCTACCTCATCGGGAGCTGTTTTTGTTTTTTCGAGCAATTGCTTAACAGCCCTTGAACCCATAAATGACGAACCTTTCCCTTTTTCTTTAAGAATTCTTCGTTCACGGATGCCCACCCGTGTCATAATCCATTCATCAGTTGTATCAACTATTTTGCTTAGTTCATGGTTATCAAGAATGTACTCGGGAATATAAGAACCTACACCGGTAATCGCTGCTTTAATTTTAGACATTACTTATAAATTTCAATTAATTTTTCAGTTACCTGAGAATTAATTACATCTCTTGTTTTAAGTATCATGGCACAAATTGCTTTGTCATTTGATACCCCATGACCTATGATAACCGTCGAATTTACTCCTAAAACAGGAGTACCTCCATAATTTTCGAAATTAAATTTTTCAAAAAAAGCTTCGTTTAATTTGAGTTCTTTGGCAATATGATAGAACCCTTCTGCTTCTTTTAAAACCACGTTACCGGTAAAACCGTCGCAAACTACTACATCGGCCGGACAGTTTCCAAACAACTGATTTCCTTCTATATTTCCTATAAAATTAAATTCGGTGTTGTCTTTCATCAAGTCGTAAGCACTTTTTACAACCAAATTTCCTTTTTTCTCTTCTTCGCCAATATTTAACAATGCAACTTTAGGATTTTCAATTCCAAAAACCCTATTAGCATAAACCGAACCTATTCTTCCATACTGAAAAAGCACATCAGGACGGCAATCAGGGTTTATACCCACATCGAGCAATAATGCCGATCGATTGGTATATTGGGGTAATTCTGTTGAGATACAAGGCCTAATTACGCCCGGTATTGCTTTTATGGTGTACATGGTAGCTACCAGCATGGCGCCGGTATTACCAGCACTGGCAAAACCATCGAGCTTTTTCTTATACAGCATGGTAAAACCAATTGCTATACTTGAATTTGGTTTAGCACTGAAAGCTTTGGCTGGGTTTTCACCCATTTCAATACTTTCTGTGGTATGAATGATCTCAAAACGGTTGGCATCGAATTTTTCACGGGCCAATATTTTCAGAATCTTTTCCTGATCACCAATAAGCACCAATTGTACCTCGGCAGGTAACGTTTTACTGGCTAAAATAGCACCTAAAACCGTAGCTTCCGGTGCAAAATCGCCCCCCATAACATCCAATCCTATTCTCATGTGAGTTGTATTGAATTAACAAAAAAGGTTATGCTGCTACTACTTTTTCAATAGCTAGTTTTCCACGATAAAAGCCACACTCTGGGCATACGTGATGATACTTTGTTGCTGAACCACAGTTAGAACATTTTGCCAAAGTTGGTGCTATCGCTTTGTCGTGAGTTCTTCTTTTATCTCTCCTGGTTTTTGAGTGTTTGTGCTTAGGATGTGCCATTTTTCAATCGCTTTAAATTAATTAATTAAATCTTTCAATTTATCCCATCGGGGATCCACTATCTCGTCTTCTTCGTTGTTCCGGTATAATTTATTCAGTTTGTCGAGCATTTCTCTATTGCACAAGGTTTTACCCTTAGCATCGTTGGGATGAAACTTTTGAATGGGTAAACTTAAAACAATAAATTCATATATGTATTGATCCAGTTCTAATGAATTCTGATTGGCCGATATCATAATCAACTCATCAGTTACCTCAACGGTTTCTTCACCAAATTCAAAAAAAAGTTTCCCTTCGTAATCAATGTCCATTTCCAAGTCATCGAGGCATCGGTCGCAGGCAACAATCACTTTACCGTGAATGGAAAACCATGTTTCCAATCCGGTGGAGCGTTTCGTTAATTCTACCGATACTTCCAACTTACCCTGGTGAACATCCCCTTCGGGAAATGCTTCAAAGAACTTATTGCCAATACTAAACTGGTATTGATGGTTACCCTCTTTTAACCCTTGAAATGGAATACTCAAATCCATTGTGGTTTATTTTAAAATACCTGCAAAAGTATAAACTAAATGCTAAATAAAAAATTTAGCGCGCAAATTTATAGGTATTTGTGGTGTTATCCAAATGAAATTGTGATAATAATTAAATTAATTACTAATGAGTTGTAATTCTAGAAATCCCAATGGTTATAAGGCTTAGGAAGCGCAAATTAATTCCTCGGGTTCCTGACCAGCATATAAATTTACAGAGGGATCCAATTATTTTGGCAGCGTTATCTTGAATGTGGTGCCTTTATCCATCTCGGAGTTCATCACAAATATTTTTCCTCCATGGTAATTTTCAATAATACGTTTGGCCAACGATAGCCCTAATCCCCAACCCCGGTCTTTGGAGGTGTAGCCCGGATTAAAAATGGTTTTATGTTTTCCTTTGGGTATTCCTTTTCCGGTATCGGTAATTTCAATGGAGGCTTCCTTATGGTTTTCAACTAAGTAAATGGTGATGCTTCCTTTGCCTTCCATGGCATCAACCGAATTTTTTACCAAATTTTCGATTACCCAATAAAAGAGTGATTTGTTCAAAGGCAGGATTACCTCGCCTTCAGTATTGTAATGAATGTTAAATTGAATGTTTTTCGAAGTGCGGGTTTTCATATAATCTACGGCTGCTTCGAGTGTTTTCCGCAAATCGTTGAGCGGAAGCTCCGGCACCGAACCTATTTTTGAAAACCTGTCGGCAATCATTTCCAATCGGTTTACATCTTTTGAAATTTCATGAATATATTCTTTGTTCTGTTCGTTCTGTTCTAAAATTTCAACCCATGCCATAAGCGACGAAATGGGTGTACCCAATTGATGGGCTGTTTCTTTCGACATTCCTACCCAAACCCTGTTTTGTTCAGCCTTGCGTGATGAGCTGAATGCCAGATAAGAGATTAAAATAAAAAGGGAAATAATTCCTAATTGGACATAAGGATAAATGGCCAATTGTCTTAAAATGGATGAATCTTCGTAATAAATTATGTTTTTACCTCCGTCTAAAAAAAGAATTTCAATAGGCTCCTGTTGACTTTTCATGTGTTCAACCATTCTTGCCTGATACTTTAAATCTTTTTCTTTATCTTTTTTTAGGTTTAGAGAAGTAATGATACTGTCGTTTCCATCGGTTAATATTACCGGAATGGTAGTATTGTTGGTGATTACATTTAAATAAAAATTAATATTCTGTCCTAAGTCTTCGTTATTGGCCAAATACCGGGTGGCCTCAGCCCAAAGCACCATCCGTTTGTTTTCCTCAACTTTCATTTTCTCAACCAACTGCCGGGTATAGGACAATGACAATACACCAATAACTATAGCCACAAAAAAAAGGGCGAGTTTCCATTTTCGTTTTTGAGAATAAAAATTCATTTGCTTAATTTTTACTTAGTTCTAAACGGCGGTATAGTTCCGTTTATTATTATTCTTCGTCCCATTCAATGGTAAATTCTGTTTTCTTCTCCTTTTTCGGTTCTGGTTTTGTTAAGGTTGAATCATTTTTAAACCAGCCAAATTCTGTCTTTAACGCTTTTTTGAGTTCCTTTTTTTCTTCGTTGCCCCCTAATTTAATATTCGCTTTTAACGCGGCTTTATCGATGCTCACTTTGAAATCATTTTCTTTATTACTGACAACTAAATACAACTTGCTCCTATTTGATCCATCATCGTAAACCACACCAAATTCCGATTTCTGTTCCTTGGTTTTTTTTGATTTGCCAAAAAGCAAATCAGACATATAGAGTTGTAAATGATATTCGTAATTTCCGGAAAAATTGTGCTCTCCCGATAAAGCAATATCAAACGCACTGCTATTGATTTCCATTCTTGGCACTTGAATACGGCTGTTGCTTATGAGCAAGTCGTTTTCAAGGGTAGAAAACTTAATATCTTCCAATTCCGATACATCAATAAATGTAGCTAATTCTTTGATGGGTTCAAAGTGTTGCAACCTTCCGTCGTCAATCTTTACATGCCCAGTATATTCAAGCGAGGAGGCACTGGGGATTCCTTTTACATAATTCATTTTTAGCTTGAATTGGCTACTAAGTTGCCCATTTATGTTTTTATCGGTAATAAAATCCTGTCCAAAATTGTTGAAGTTTTGAAAGAGCTGATTCATATTAACCGAACTAACCCAGCCGGAAACGGACAGTTTAGAGATGGTTTCGTGCGTAAAATCGTAAGCTACAGCTAACGATGACTTGCCCCCAATACTTTGAAAAGTCAATTCGGGAACAGTTACAACGGACTTTGAATAAAAAAGCAAACCGCTTAAATTAGTTGCCACAAAAGCATCCTGAGTATATTTTCGGGCTGTAATTCGTGAAGTAAAGTTCATTTCGAAATTGGAACCGTTGGTATCGCTGGTTACAAATAAAAAATCCAGATCTTTATAATCCAATTCGCCTAACTGCATATCGGCTTCTACTTTAAGTGGCTCAGTGGTGGGTTCAATAAGGGTGAAAATATTATGGATGGAAGCATTGCCGGAACAAGTTGTGTTTTGAACATGAGCCGTTAAATCCCGTATCTGTAAATTCTGGTTTACCAAACTTAGGTTAGCTATTAGGTTGCTGAATTTAAAATTTTTGTCGGTATTTTCATAGCTAATATCAGTTAAAGTAAGGGTTCCGGTGTTATTCAGCCTCTGAAAAATAAGCGATGTGGTAAGGGAATCAAGATTAATTTGCCCTTGCGAGGAAAGCGCCCCAACAATGGTCCCCGTGCTTTTCAACCCGGAATTTGCAGGCAAAAAACCAATCAAATCTTCCACTTGCATGGTTACTTTCGATTGGAGATCGATGGTGGGATGCTCAAAATTTGACACCAATAATGAGCCCTGAAACGAGCTTTTTCCAAACATAAAATTCAACCCCTTCAGTTCTATGTTTGAAGAGCGGGCATTCCGCAAAGCTCCATTGGAGTACTTTCCTGTAAAAGCAAGTCCGGAAATGGTTGCAGCCGTTTTCTTATTTTTCAGTTTAGCTTTGGAAACACTATAGTTGATGGCGATTTGAGGTGAAGTTTTTTCATTTACCTGGCCTTTAATTATAGCTTTAAAATTCAATAATCCTTGGATGTGGTATTTTTGCAATGCTTCCAATTGAATCCATTGGTTTGTTTTCTGTAAATCAATGTTATCGCCGGCCATTTTTAAATCGAGTACCATTTTTTCACCCGTTTTAATAGTACCAGTTAATTGAAATTCCAATCCCAAAGTCTTAAGTGTTGCCTGTTTAAGGGTAATTTGTTGGTTGTTGATATCAAAATTCATTTTGACATTGGCTGGTGCTTTGGGTTTAAAATCCAAGAATCCTTGATGCACTTCCTCCAAAAGCAGGTTTCCGGTTGTGCTCACCGAATACTGTTCTTTGTAAAACTCCCCTTTTAATTTGTAGTATGGGATGTTAAAAGAGGCCGAAACTTCTTTAAACTGGTTGTTATAACAGATGCTTACCTGTTTCAGTTCCACCAGCTCCATTAAAAATTGGACACTGTTGGAATCTGTTTTTTCATTATCCGTAACTTGATTAAACACATCATAATTTGATGCCCCCTTTTTATCCACCAACAGATTAATCAAAACCTCATCGGCATAAGCCCGGTTAAGTTCAATTCTATCCTGCCTTAGGCTCGATAATTTAAAAGCCATATATAATTCACCTATCCAAAGTAAGGTGTCGGACTTGATACCAGTAAAGTCGCCCCTTCGTAAATTGCTAGCCGAAAGAATAGTTAAGTTTTTGAATTGCATGGTGGCATAAGGGAACTTTTTTAAGATGGAGAAATTCACCTCATCCACATAAATGGGAACCTTAAATTCCTTATTCAGTTCTTCAATGGCTTTTTTAACCACTTTTTGCTCTATCACTTTTGTGGCTCCGAAAAGTAAACCAATAAGGATTAAAATGAAAAGCAGAATCCAGAAAATCCATTTAAAAAAACGGTTTGCTAACATCTCAACTTAAATTAATTCAATAGCTAAATTTTATCATAAAAAACTGGTGTTGAAGCTTTCGTCAAAATCCGGTCCTTTATTGATTGCCACAAATGTAATTGTTTGTAACTTTATACATTAGCTATTATAAAACTATTTTTATGAGATCGATAGTTCTTATATGCATTACATTATATATCCAAAATACTGTTTTTGGGCAGCATCAAAACATAATGATTTCTAATATAAACAGTCCTCAAGAACCCACTATATGTCTTAATTATTTCAATCCTGAAATCATTGTGGCTGGAGCTAACCTTAAGCAATATTGCTATTCCCATGATGGAGGCCTTACTTGGAAGTATGATTTTCTGAAATCGACATATGGTGTTTGGGGTGACCCAACCGTAGTTTCAGATAGAAATGGGATATTTTACTTTTTCCATTTATCGAGGCCTTCTATTGGAATCTTTATCGACCGGATAGTCTGCCAAAAGAGTCTTGATAATGGAGTTACCTGGAATAATGGATCTTTCATTGGCCTCAATGGAACCAAAGCACAGGATAAACAATGGGCTACTATCGATTTTAATACCGGTGCAATTTATGTTACCTGGACACAGTTCGATGAATATGGTACTAGTAGTCCTTCCATGAAAAGTAACATTCTTTTCAGCAAATCATTGGATCAGGCTGAAACATGGAGTACTCCCAAACAAATAAACCATTTTTCGGGCGATTGTAGGGATAGTGACCAAACTACTGAAGGCGCCGTTCCTGCCGTGGGACCTAATGGCGATGTTTATGTGGCTTGGGCTAACAACAATAATATATACTTTGACCGTTCTACCGACCAAGGCGAAACCTGGCTCGATGAGGACATTATGGTTTCTGATCAACCTGGAGGATGGGATTATCGCATTCCTGGAATAGCACGCTGCAATGGACTACCAATAACTTGCTGTGATACGAGCCAATCAACTTATAGAGGAACTATATATGTTAACTGGACCGACCAACGAAACGGCGAATCCAATACCGACGTTTGGTTAGCCAAGTCAACTGATGGTGGAAACACCTGGAGCCGTGCTAAAAGGGTAAATGACGATACTACTCAAAACTATCAGTTTTTTACTTGGATGACCATTGATCAAGCCAATGGCAATTTATACTTTGTTTTTTATGACCGAAGGAATTATACCGATAATTATACTGATGTTTATATGGCCCTTTCGAAAGATGGCGGCGATACTTTTACCAATTTCCAGATCAGCGAAAAACCTTTTTATCCAATTAATGATATATTTATAGGTGATTACAACAACATAACCGCTTATAACAATATTGTCCGTCCAATTTGGACCCAGTATATCTCTGAGGGAGAAGGATTGGGGCTAAGCATCTGGACCGCTTTAATTGATGTTACCGCCATTGGTGTACCCGTTGTTGAGCCATTCCCTATAGTGGAAGAGATGGTTTATCCGAACCCGGCAAACGAAATAAGTTATTTCGCTTTTAAATTGAATGCTCCAGGATTGGTTAACCTTTCGTTGTTTGATTCAAGGGGAGATGTGGTGAAAAAAATCATTGAAAATGAAATTCGCTGTTCTGAAAAATACATAGAACCCATAAACCTAAAAAAACTCAATCTAGCCCCTGGTATCTATTACTACCGTTTTTGGTGCAACCAGCAACAAAAAATCAGGAAACTGGTGGTAATTAATTAATCCGCTTCTTTT
>JAIFNJ010000105.1 GCA_020047835.1 Bacteroidota bacterium | reverse complement strand
TCAGGAAACCGTTTTTGGTCGAATTCATGACTGCCCCATTGGTCTTCTTCCCAATAAAACCAGTCCATCACAATATTATCAATCGGTATCTGGCGTTTGCGGAACTCGGCCAACGTAGCAACCAATTCGTCCTGAGTTTTATAACGCTCGCGGCTTTGCCAGAAACCCAGTGCCCATTGCGGCATAATGGGTGCTTTTCCGGTTAGCGTACGGTAACCGCTAATTACTTTATCCATAGTTTCGCCATACACAAAATAGTAATCGAGCTCCTGCCCCATTTCCGACCAAAGTGCCAATTTAGCTTGTTCCTCAGGAGCTACCGGGCTTAATGCTTTTAGTCCGATGTATGAAATACCTCCGTCGGGTTTCCATTCTATCCGAATTGGAACACGCTTTCCAGATTCCATATCCACGGTAAATTTGTAGGTGTTTGGATTCCATGCCGTTCTCCAGCGTTCAGCAACCACTTCATTATTATCGATGAAAACTTTGGTATAGCCAGCATAATACAATTTAAAATGATAAACACCTGTTTCATTTGGTTCCAGTTCCCCATCCCAGGTAATTTTCGACTCGTTGAAAGGAAAAGCTGCCGGAAAGTTTTTAACCGTCTCCAGATTTTCATAGTCAATGGTAGTTTCATCACGTTGGGCAAAAACAGTTCCGTCGGCTGTTATATAAGTTGCAGAAAGTGACCCTTCTTTACCGTCTTTGTTGTAAAGTTTGAATTGCGATAAATCAGCATAATCACGGGCATCACCAAATTTGGTAAGGGAATAGTTATCCCACAAAAGTCCGTACTTTTTGTTTGAGAGCACAAATGGTACAGAAACTTTGGTATTGTATTGAAATAGCACTTCGTTTTTGCCTTTGTAGTTCCATTCATCGCTCTGGTGTTGGCCTAATCCATAAAAAGCTTCATCGTCGGGCGATTCAAATACCTGACGGAAAGAATACCCTTTAGTATTATCAACTTCAATGGGGGAAAATGTTTTACCACCCCCTTTGTTCTCGCGCAGCAAGGCGTTTCCAAGTTTATCGGTAAAAACCACTTCGCCGGTTCTAAGCGATATCATTGTTTTTATTTTTTCAGTGGAAATTTCAAGGGTCTCCCCTTTTTCTTCCAAAGTGAATGGCACTGCAGCCGTATCTTGCGGAACAATTATCAGGCTTTTCCTTTCTGGAAAAGAATTGGCCGGTATGGCACAAATTCTTACAATCTCTGGATTAATGACTTGGATTTTTATCCGTTGCGGATCAGAATCCTTCTTCGGTTCCAGATTCACAATTACTCCGTTGTGGATTTTTTCATACGGTGTTTTGGAGCAAGCTACCATTAATAGAAAACTGATAGCAATAAAAAGGAATGTGTTGCGCTTCATAAGTAGTTGTGTTAAGAATACAATATCAAAAATAGTAATTACAAAAATACGAGATATATCATTTTTATTTATCCATTGAATGTAATTGAATGGGGTTTTAAAAAGTTTTCAAGGGCGGTATTTGATAACTGAAAAGGGATAATATGTTAGAATGTTTGTTTTTGAAGACTTAGAGCTATGAAGTAAAAAGGTGGTAATTTTTTGTATTTTTAGTGCCTATTGAAAGCAATTTGGAAAATGAAGAAAACATCCCTTTTTTTAGGCTTTTTGGTTGTTCTTGTTGCCTTAACCAGCTCCGCTCAAACAGAGTACTTTTTCAAGCACCTGAACATTAACCACGGCCTTTCAAACAATCAAATAAATTGTATTTATAAAGATTCGAAAGGATTTATGTGGTTTGGTACCAGTGCTGGACTTAACCGATACGATGGCAATACCTTTAAACTGTTTATTCATTCCGATTTAGATCTAAACTCCATCATTGATCATTCCATTCTCAGCATTCAGGAAGACTACAAAAACAATCTTTGGATAAATACGGGGAGTGGCATTACAATTTTTTTGCGCGAAAAGGAACAGTTTATTTATCCCGCTACGAAATACATCGAGACGCTCGGTTTTAACGATTCGTTGCGCTTGGTTTATATGGATAACCAAAAAAACCCTTGGATAATCAATTCCAAGGATGACTGTTTTCGTTTTTCAGCCATCCAGTCAGAATTGAAAAAGGTGGAATTGTTTTCAGATAAAGCCGTCACCACCCTTTTTCAGCGAGGCGACAAGGTGTTTGCTGTGTTAACCAACGGGCAAATACTTGTTGTTAATTCCGAAACGTTAGTGCCGGATTTAAATCCTTCAATTCCAATCATTCTGGGGTTGCCAGTTCCCAACAACTTTAACCTTTTTGTTGATTCCGACGAAGATATTTGGTTGTATCAGAAAACCAATCCCAAAGGAACCTATTATTATTCATCAAAAAATCGGGAATGGCATCACTTAACCAATGAACCTCGAAGCAAATTTGTTTTATCGGGCAACACCATCACAGATATTACCGAAGATTCACAACACTTGATTTGGATAGCCACCGATCATGGAGGCATTACGGTTATTAATAAGGGAATGGAAACCATTACCTATTTGGAAAATGACCCCAAAAACCCAAGAACCTTGGCAGAAAAAAGCATTATGTGCCTTTACCATGATTCCGAAAATATTCTTTGGGCGGGAACCTATAAGCATGGTATTTCCTATTATAGCGAGAGCATTTTTAAATTCAACCACATCCGGTTTAATGTTACAGGAATTGAGGCTGAGTTTGACAACGACCTGAACGCTTTTCAGGAGGATCTGGATGGAAATTTATGGATTGGAAGCAACAATAAAGGGTTACTTCGGATTGACAACGTAACTAAAAAGCAAACACTGTATCAAAACAATCCCTATAATCCGCATAGCATTTCGAACAATGTGATAGTTTCCCTCTTTTGCGACAGCAAAGGCCAAATGTGGGCCGGAACCTATCAGGGCGGTTTAAATTGTTACCAAAATGGGCAATTTATCCATTATCGGTTCAATCCAAATAATCACAATTCAATAGCCAGCGATTTGGTTTGGGGAATTATTGAAGACTCAAAAAACAATCTTTGGATTGCCACATTGGGTGGCGGTATCGATTGTTTTAATCCAAATACAGGCGTTTTTAAACACCATACCACCAAAACCCATCCGGGCCTTGCTTCCGATTTTATCTTATGTTTGCTGAAAACAAAAGATAACACGATTCTGATTGGAACAGCGAATGGCGTTTCAAGCTATAATCCCAAAACCGAAAAGTTTACCATTGTTCCAGGCAATTTTTCAGGAACCCAACGCCTTGTTAACCAGAATATACTTTCGCTGTACGAAGATTCGCGCGGATTGATTTGGGTAGGAACAAAGGGTGGATTAAATATTATCAATCCTAAAACCGATGAGCTGCTGGTATTAAAAAAAGAAACGGGAATTGCCGATAATTTCATTTGGGGAATTTTAGAAGACGACCAAAAAAATATTTGGCTAAGCACGGCCAACGGCCTTTCGCACATTATTTTAAGTATAAATCCTAAAACAGGAGAATATAATTTTATATCAAACAATTACGACGAAAAGGATGGATTGCAAGGCAAAGCTTTTAACGAGCGATCGGCATACAAAACATCGAGGGGAGAGCTTTTATTTGGTGGCGCTAATGGCTATAACAGCGTGTTGCCTTCAACCATTAAATACAACCGTTACCGGCCGAACCTGGTGTTTACCGACTTTCTTCTGTTCAATAATTCCATAGCCATTGACTCGGTGTTCCAAAAAAGGAAAATGCTTACAAAAAGTATTTCCGAAACCTCGCAAATTGAGTTGATGCATAACCAAAATATTTTTACTATTGAGTTTTCAGCATTAAACTATGTGTTGCCCGAAAAAACCCGTTATTCATACAAAATGGAAGGGTTCGACCAAAACTGGACCACCTTACCGGGTAACCGGAATAGTGTAACTTATACCAATCTGAATCCCGGAAAATATGTGTTTCAGGTAAAAGCGGCCAACAACGATGGATATTGGACTGAAAAACCCATTGAATTGAAACTGGTGGTTCATCCACCAGTTTGGAGAAGTGGCTATGCCTATCTATTCTATTATCTGTTGGTCACGGGCATCTTATTTTTAGCCGGAACTATCATCCGCAACCGGGTACGCGCACGATTCCATTTAAATCAGGAACGGCTTGAAGCAAAGCGGATTAAGGAAATGGATGAAATGAAACTTCGCTTTTTTACCAACATAAGCCATGAATTCCGCACTCAAATATCGCTTATCATTATTCCTTTAGAAAAATTTATTAAATCAACAGATAGTGACGAGGATAAAAAAGCCCTGAAAATGATTAGCCGGAACGCAAACCGGTTGTTGCAATTGGTAAATCAGTTACTCGACTTCCGAAAACTGGACATGCACGGGCACCAGCTCAATTTATCGACAGGCGATGTGGTGCCGTTTATCCGCGAAACATGTCTTTCATTTGCTGAGATGTATGAAAACAAGAACATGCACCTTACTTTTTCATCGGTTACTGAAGAAATACGAATGAACTTTGACGAAGATAAACTCTCCAAAATCATTACCAACCTGCTCTCCAACGCTTATAAGTTCACACCGGTTGGCGGTACTATCAATGTAACGCTTTCCATTATCATCGAAAGTAACAATCATCAGCTATTAAAAGTGGGCGTTTCCGATACCGGGATTGGAGTAAAGGAAGAGGATAAAGTACGGATATTTGAACGGTTTTATCAGGCAAATACTGCCGATGGCAACGCAGGAAGCGGCATAGGACTTCACCTGAGCAAAGAATACGTATCCTTGCACGGAGGCCAAATTTGGATGGAAAACAACCAACCCCAAGGAAGTGTATTTTATTTTACCATTCCTATGGTAAACAGTTTGCTTACTGATTTTGAACGCCATGAATTGGTGGAAACCTTGAGCAGTCCAATTAAATCGGAAAAGGACCTTTCACAAAAAACAACGGATGGATCCCGCAAATCAATTTTAGTAGTGGAAGATAACAACGATTTTCGTGATTTCTTGTGTACCCATTTATCAGAGCATTACGAGGTAATGGAAGCCGTTAACGGAAAAGAAGCCTTTGAAACCTTAATTGATAAACTTCCCGATTTGGTAATTAGCGATGTAATGATGCCGGAAATGGATGGGTACCAATTGTGTCAGCTAATAAAAAACGACATGCGCAGTTCACACATTCCGGTTATTTTATTAACCGCCCATACGGCCAATGAACATATTGTACAAGGCTTGGAACTAGGCGCCGACGATTACATAACCAAGCCGTTCAACTTAGATATTTTGCTGCTCCGGATTAATAAATTGATGGAACAACGAGCCGAAACACATCATCAAATCAAGCAAAAGAGGGAAATAAACCCCAGTGAAATAAATATTTCATCACTCGATGAGAAGCTGATTGAAAAAGCCCTGAAATGTGTGGAAGAAAACATGGATAATTCTGATTTTTCAGTAGAGATGCTCAGTCACGAAATGTCGATGAGCCGGGTTCATTTGTATAAAAAATTACTTTCCATAACCGGCAAAACGCCCATCGAATTCATTCGCATAATTAGGCTCAAAAGGGCTGCTCAATTGCTGGGAAAAAGCCAGCTTTCAATTTCTGAAATAGCTTATCAGGTTGGGTTCAATAATCCAAAATATTTTAGCCGTTATTTTAAAGAAGAGTTTGGAATGTTGCCCAGCGTTTATGCTGAAAAAAGCAAGAAAAATTAGTAATGAGACAATTTCAGCCGCTATTTTTTAGACTCCTGTTTCTTTCTATATATTTGCAGCCAAAAACAAACCAACATGAAAGTTGATTTATCACAATTTGAAACCATTATTTTCGATTTTGGTGGTGTTATTTTAGATATAGACCCAGAACGCACCTGGAATTCGTTTGCCCGGTTTGCCAGCCGTGAAAAAATTCAGCAGGTAATTGATAACGGAGTGCTTCAGCAATTCGAAAAGGGTGCTATCACAGCATCTGAAATCAAATCGATGATGAATCAACAGCTTGAGACTTCAATTCCTGACGAAGCATTCAACAGAGCCTGGAATGCCATGTTGATTGATTATAAACCCAAGCGGATACAAAGAATACAATGGCTTAAGCACTCGCATCACTTGTTTTTATTGAGCAACACCAATTCCATTCATTTCGAATTCTTTTCGGCGAAGCTTCAAAAAGAATATGGCATTGGCTTTAACGATTTATTCATCAAAACCTATACTTCCTATGAAATGAAACTGTTAAAACCAGATCTGGAGATATACCGTCGGGTATTGATAGAACAGAATTTAAATCCGGAAACCACGCTATTTATTGAAGATTCCCGTGAAAATGCTGAGGCAGCAGAAATGTTGGGGATTCAAACTTTGGTAATTCCGCGAAATGGAAGT
>JAIFNJ010000142.1 GCA_020047835.1 Bacteroidota bacterium | reverse complement strand
AGGGGAGCAAAAGTATAAAAACCCCGTTGAAATCTATTATAAATAGTTAGTTTTTAGTTGTTAGCAACTATTTATCCTTCCAAAGCGAATAGGGATGTTGGGAGAGATAAGAATTGTAATAGCGAGCGTCGTTGGTAACTTCTTGTCCCAACCATTCAGGTGTTGGAATTTCATCGGTAGGATCAGACAGCTCAACCTCTGCAATAATCAAACCTTGATTAACCCCAGTAAATTCATCCACTTCAAAAATAAATTCGTCTATTTCAACAATGTATCGGGTTTTCTCAATGGGGTGCTCCAAGCAAAGTTTAAGCAACTCTTTTGCATCTTTAACCGAAATGGCTTGTTCCCATTCAAAACGTGTGGTGCCAGTTTCATCACTAGCCCCTTTTATGGTTATAAACCCTTGATCGGATGCCATACGCACCCTAACCGTGCGCGCTGAATCGGTGGAAAGATATCCCTGAATAATGTCAAACTTACCCGTTGAATAGGCTTTAAAATCACCGGTTACTAAAAATTTACGTTCAATTTCCAATGCGGCATTAGTTTCCTCTTTGCCGAATATGTTGCCGAATATTCCCATAATGTAAGTTTTATTAGTTGCTTAATTGGCATAAATGTAACTACAAAGTTGGGATCCACCAAATGAAGACTGGTGTTCTGCAATGAATTGTTTTTTAGAATAATTCCACCATTGAACATTGGGCAGTACTGCTGTCATTATACAAATGGAATCCTTAACATTTACAGCCGATTTCAGCCGCTTTCTTCTATGTGAAAAACCTGTTTAGCTAATAAAAATATGATTATCCGAAATTAGTCAGTAATTGAAATTAAAAAAACCGTCCCCAGCTATAATCAAAATCTTAGGTTTTAGTATTCGCAGAATAGTTGCACTATTGTCATATAATTATAACTTTGACGACTGTTTATCAAAATTTGAAGAAGGGAGACTTACAAATTATCTTAAAATTACCAGCCATGACTGAACACAACTTCGACGATATAAGGCCTTACCACAACCATGAGATAAATGCCGCTATGAGCCGTCTGGCCTCTGATCCCGCGTTGAATGCAGTTGCCTCTTTTGTATATCCCGATGTGCCGGTTGAACAGTTGCAAAAAATGATTCAACAGATAAATACCGTTTCCGATTTTCAGGTAAATATTATGCATCGCGCCATTCATCAAATAATAAATAAAACCATTTCCCAATTCACCTATTCCGGATTTGAAAACATAGATCCCTCGAAAAGCTACCTCTTCATTTCCAACCACCGAGATATTTTGTTGGATTCTGGCTTGTTTCAGTTGGCGTTGGTTGACAATGGTTTTGATACCTCTGAAATTGCCTTTGGCAGTAATTTAATGTACTCCCAATTTGTAGTTGATATTGCTAAATCGAACAAGCTTTTTAAAGTAGAGCGCGGTGGCAATACCCGCGATATGTACCACAATTCCGTTATCTTATCGAAATACATCCGCCAAACCATCACCTCAAAAAACGACTCTATTTGGATTGCCCAGCGAAACGGAAGAACTAAAGATGGAAATGACAGTACCGACCAAGGCTTGCTTAAAATGTTCGACATGAGCAGTAACGGCTCCATTATTGATAGCCTTTCGGAATTGAATATTGTACCTCTATCTATTTCGTATCAGTGGGAAACCTGCGATGCAATGAAAATGTTTGAGTTGTATGTTTCAAAAACCGAAAAATATGTAAAAGCCCCAGGCGAGGATTTGAAGAGCATTTTAACGGGTATCAAACAATTTAAAGGCAACGTACACATTGAAATTACTGAACCCATTACTAACATTGATTTGCAGCAATTCAGCGGTTCCGATAAAAACGAATTGTTCAATTCCATTGCAAAGATGATTGATGCCCGTATTCACAGACATTATAAGTTATGGGATAACAATTACATTGCCTTTGATATCGAGAAGAATGCTACGACCTTTTTGAACGATAAATACACACCCGAAGCAAGGCTGTTATTTATTCAGGAAATGGAGAAAAAATTAACTGCCGTGGAAGGTGATAAAGAAGAACTAAAAGAACTTTATTTGGGCATTTATTCCAATCCGTTAAAGAATTCACTAAAAAAGGGGAATTAAATTCTTATCTCTTTTCGATGCTCCCATCTGCATAACGGGCGAATCGGCCCACAGAACGCTCATGCACTTGATCGGGTCGGTCCCATGGCCAACCTCCGAATTCTGTTTTCTGATAATCGCTTATGGCCTGCCGGATTTCGCTTTCCGTATTCATGACAAAAGGACCGTATTGTACCACCGGTTCCAGAATGGGTTCTCCTTCCAAAACAGCCAAAAAGCTTTCGCTTTTACCATTGGTGATAACAATAGATTCATTGCCATTCAGCTTAATACGGTTTGAGGCTTCTATTTGGAGATCATCGATTTGAATCGGACCCTCACCTTGATAAAAATAGACATTCCGGTTCAGGGTTTCTGATACTGCGGCCAATGTAATGGAAGCTCCCGGCTCCAAATGAATCAAAAAGATACCTACATGGTTTTTTTTATCTTTTGCCCACGACGAAGGAGCTGGGGCTATACTCTCGGTCCCTTGAAAATTACCTGCGATTAAGCGTACCGTCGATATGTTGTTGTTCGAATCTGAAATCTTAATAACAGGTATATCTTCCGCCCAAAGCATTTTGTATCCGGGCTGTGCAAATTTATCTTTGGCCGGAAGGTTAAGCCATACCTGAAAAAGCTCCGCCGGATTTTCTTTATCCTGGTTTATAAGGGGGAACATTTCATTGTGCTGGCAGCCGGCTCCGGCAGTCATCCATTGCACATCGCCGTTGCCATACCGCCCCTCATTGCCTTTTGAATCAAAATGGTCAATCAACCCTTCCAAAACAATGGTCACCGTTTCGAAACCCCGGTGCGGGTGCGCCGGAAACCCCGGTACTTTTTGCCCATGATACATGCTAAATCCATCTTTTCCTGAAAAGTCGCTACCTATATTGCGTCCAGCCAACGATACAGAAGGTCCCATTTCACTGTTTCCTTTCGGATAGCGGTCCTGATGATGGGCGCAGAATAGAAAAGGATTTTCCATGCTCCATTGAAAACCTATTTGTTGAACGTCGAGAATTTTTTTGTTTGTCTTCATATCTGCTTAATTCAAAATCATTTCAATACAGATAACAACTCATTTCTATTGGTTGTTTACCGTTATATCTAAATGACGGTTTAACTGATAAACCAAATAATCAAATTGGGCTCATTTTGAAAGACTCACAAAGCGTTTTTCTAAAATAATTGGAAAATGGTTGGTAGGTTGATTGGAAAATTAAGAGATTCATTGGCATAAACAAAAAGACAGAAAACAAAAAAGCCCGGTAATTAACCAGGCTTTCTTTTGTAGCGGGGACACGACTCGAACATGCGACCTTTGGGTTATGAGCCCAACGAGCTACCAACTGCTCCACCCCGCAATATATCTTTAGAACGAATTTATCTTGTTTTAGCGGGTGCAAATATAGTGTTATTATACAAAACCACAAATCTTTTGACGGTTTTTATTTTTAAGCTATTGAATTGGAACTTTTTCCCTATTAATCAGAATCCATCGTAAGGTACTTTTTCAATACAACCTTGTTTTAAAGCTAACAGAACAAATAGTTACCTAACAAGTGGCAAACTTTTTTATCTTTGCACGATTAAATAATTTTTGATGGAAAATTTTACCGGCATTAAAAATTTTATTCAGAAAATGCAAGACCGCTATCGATTAGTGGTGCTGAATGAAAACACTTTGGAAGACGTTTGGTACACGGTTCTTACCCGGATGAATTTGATGGCATGGATGGGTCTAATTGGACTTGTATTGGTTGCTTTAGGAATTGTACTGGTACCTTGATGGTTGATTCACTCGAACATCAAATTAAAATGCGCGACAACTATATTGCAAACATCCAGAATATTTTAAAAGGAGAGGAAACCCTGCCCCATTATAGAACCTCTGACTCTGCAAAAGCACTCCGACCAATAAATAATAACTCACAAAAATTCGATTCTGTGTTGGAAAATCAGATTGTTGAGGAAGAGCGCTACAATGTGAATTCAAACAACCCGCCTGTTGAAAGTAGAATTGAGATTAATAAACTTCATTTTTATTGTCCGCTCAAAGGAGCACTTACCAATGAATTTAATGCAGCTGGAAACCATTATGGGATTGATATTGTTTCGAACCTAAATGAACCCATTTTAAGCATTCTTGATGGAACTGTTGTTTTTGCCGGTTGGACGTTAGAAGCAGGTTATGTTATTGAAATTCAACACCGCAACGATTTGGTTTCGTTTTACAAACACAACAGCCAACTTCTTAAAGAAATTGGCGATAGGGTTAAGGCGGGAGAAGCCATTGCAATAATTGGTAATACCGGAGAATATACCACCGGACCACACCTCCATTTTGAAATCTGGCATAGTGGAAAGCCCCTTAACCCCAGCGATTATATTGTTTTTTAATAAATGGATACAGCACCCAAACATATTGCCATATTGGGATCGACCGGTTCTATTGGCACACAGACCTTAGACGTTGTAAAAGCCCATCCAAAAGAATTATCAGTAGAAGTATTAACTGCTAACACTAATGCTGACTTGCTTATAAAACAAGCCATTGAGTTTAATCCGAATGCGGTGGTAATTGTAGATGAAAGTCACTATCAAAAGGTAAAGGAAGCATTAACCCCTTTTGATATTAAAGTTTTTGCCGGTCAGGAATCATTGAACCAAGTAGTTCAAATGAGCACCGTGGATATTGTTGTTACTGCCATGGTTGGATATTCGGGGTTATTGCCTACCATAAAGGCCATTGAAGCCCATAAAAACATAGCATTGGCCAACAAAGAAACCTTGGTGGTTGCCGGCGATTTAATTACCCAACTGATTCAAGAAAATCAGGTTTTTATTACACCCGTTGATTCGGAACATTCGGCCATATTCCAATGCCTCTCAGGAGAACCCAATAAAATTGAAAAGATTATTTTAACCGCCTCCGGTGGTCCGTTCCGCGGTAAGACTACCAATGAACTTAAGCAAGTTACCTTAGCCCAAGCACTCAAGCACCCCAATTGGAATATGGGTGCGAAAATTACCATCGATTCGGCCACTATGATGAACAAAGGGCTCGAGGTAATTGAAGCCAAGTGGTTATTTGGGGTAACAAACCAACAAATTGAAGTGGTGGTGCATCCGCAAAGCATCATTCATAGTATGGTTCAGTTTACCGATGGAAGTATAAAAGCCCAAATGGGTCTGCCCGACATGAAACTTCCCATTCAATATGCATTGAGCTTCCCTGACCGATGGAAATCTGATTTCCCCAGGTTGGACTTTAATTTATACTCAAACCTGACATTTGAGCAGCCCAATTTGTCCACTTTCCGATGCCTTGCTTTGGCTTATGTAGCCCTTGAAAAAGGAGGAAATATGCCAGCTATCGTTAATGCCGCCAATGAAATAGCAGTGGCTGCTTTTTTAAAAGAGAAAATTGGCTTTCTGGAAATCCCAACCATTATTGAACGGGCTATGAATGGCATGTGGTTTGTTCCAAAGCCAACCTATCAAGATTATGTAGCCACCGACAACGAAACAAGAAAGCTGGCACAATCGTTAATAAAATAAAAACAGAAAATAATAGAGAATGGAAATAGTTATTAAAATATCACAGTTATTGTTGAGTTTGTCTATCCTGGTGATTGTTCACGAGTTTGGACACTTCTTTTTTGCAAAACTTTTTAAAACGAGGGTCGAAAAGTTTTATCTTTTTTTCGACCCCTGGTTTTCGTTATTCAAATTTAAAAAAGGAGATACAGAATACGGTATAGGCTGGCTGCCATTGGGCGGTTACGTAAAAATTGCCGGTATGATTGACGAGAGCATGGATAAGGAACAAATGAAACTTCCTCCAAAACCCGATGAATTTCGCTCAAAAACAAAAGGTCAACGATTACTGATAATGGTTGGTGGCGTTCTCTTTAACCTGCTTTTAGCCATACTTATTTATGCTGCCGTGCTAAAAACCTGGGGTGAAGAATACCTTCCGGTGGAGAACATGAAATATGGTATTGTATGCGATAGTGCCGCATTGGATATTGGTTTGCAAAACGGCGATAAGCTGATTTCCATCGACCATAATACCATCGATAAATCGACGGGCATTGTTGCCTATATTTTATTAAATGAAGCCAAAACCATTCAAGTGGAGCGCAATGGCGAACCAATAGAAGTTACCATTCCCTCAGAATTAGTACCTCGTCTGATTAAAGGTGAACCATTTATTATGCCCCGGTTTCCATTTTACATTGCTGATTTTGCCAAAGAATCGGTAGCAAAAGAGGTAGGCTTGCAGGTTGGCGATCAGATTTTAGGTATCGACACCATTTCCACCCAATATTTTGACCAGTTTAAAACAGCTATAAAAGGCTTTAAATCAAAACAAACTACGGTTACCTATGCCCGTGGAAATGATACCATAACCTCAGCCATTACAATTCCTGAAAGCGGATTGCTTGGTGTAGCTCCGGAATTTATAAAGGTGTTTGAACTCAAAAAAATTGAATATGGCTTTTTAGAAGCAATTCCTGCAGGAGTAAAAAAATCAATCCGGGTTGGACAAGATTATTTGAAACAGTTTAAACTGCTTTTTAATCCCGACACAAAAGCTTACGAGTCGTTGGGCGGCTTTATATCCATTGGTAAAATATTTCCTTCGGAATGGGATTGGCAGTCGTTTTGGAACCTTACCGGATTTTTGAGCATTATGTTGGCGATACTGAATATTTTACCCATTCCTGCTTTGGACGGCGGACACGTAATGTTTGTTTTATACGAAGTAGTAACCCGTCGCAAACCGAGCGAAAAGTTTATGGAATATGCTCAAATGGTTGGAATTTTCTTGTTACTAGCGTTACTTCTCTTTGCAAATGGTAACGATATTTTTAAAGAAGTAACTAAGTTTTTGCATAAGTAAAATAGGTCAACCTATTCAATTATTCTGCTTTTTATAAACGGGTAGAAAAGAACTTCAAATTGATATTATTGAATTACATATTACTAACCATCGGCTAACCCGATGGTTAGTTTTTTTTTGCTTTCTCTGAACGCTTTCTGGGTTCCCATTTGTTCCAACCTATGTTTGTAATTGAACCAATTATCTTTTAATAAAATGAAGGAACGACAGGATAAAAAAATTATCTTTGAAAAAACAGACACCCTATGCCACTTTTAAAAGGAATTGTAAGTTGGTTAACCATCAAGCGGATGAACGAAATTAACCTATTTCGCGAATATCCGGGAAATGTGCAGCGCGACACATTGATGCAACTGCTAGATGTAGCGCGCGAAACATGGTATGGCAATCAATACGGGTTTGAAAATATTACAAATTACAACGATTTTTGCAAACAAGTTCCGTTGCAAGAATATGACGATTTAAAATTTTTTGTGGAGAAACTGAGGAATGGAGAAAAAAACCTGCTTTGGCCCGGAGAAATTCGTTGGTTTGCCAAATCGAGCGGAACCACCAGTGATAAAAGCAAGTTTATTCCGGTAACCCAAGAAGCATTAGACGATTGCCATTTCAGGGGTGGAAAAGATGTAATGTATTTCAACGAGAAGCTTTACCCCGAAAACAGGGTGCTCAAAGGGAAAGGGCTTATTATTGGAGGAAGTCATAAAATAAACAATTTTAGCAATGAATCATACTTTGGTGACCTGTCGGCTATTTTGATAGAAAATTTTCCTTTTTATGCAGAGTTTTTAAGAACGCCTAAAACATCCATTGCTTTAATGGAAAACTGGGAAGAGAAACTAGAACAAATGGCTCAGGCAACCATTCCCGAAAATGTTACCAGTATCTCTGGAGTTCCTTCGTGGACCTTGGTTTTACTTAAAAGAATACTTGAAATAACTGGGGCAAGTAATATTATGGAAGTGTGGCCAAATCTGGAGCTTTTTATACATGGAGGCGTGAGTTTTGATCCTTATAAATCACAATATCGTCAGATAATAAGCAATCCCAACATGCATTATATGGAAACGTATAACGCTTCAGAGGGGTTTTTTGGAATTCAGGATGATCCAAACGACCCAGCAATGCTATTAATGCTTGATTACGGTATTTTTTATGAATTCATACCGGTAAATGAAATTGGGAATAAAAACCCCACTACGTTGCAAATTGATGAAGTACAACCCAATGTTAATTATGCGATGGTAATTACCACCAATGCCGGATTGTGGCGATATATTATTGGCGATACCATTAAGTTTACACAGACATTTCCTCATAAGTTTTTAATTACCGGCCGTACCCGACATTTCATCAATGCTTTTGGCGAGGAATTAATTGTTGACAATGCCGAAAAAGCATTGGGAATAGCTTGTCAGAAAACCGGTGCCGAAATTAATGAATATACAGCAGCTCCGGTTTATATGGAAATAGGCAAACAAGGAGCCCATGAATGGCTTATAGAATTTGAGAAAGAACCCGCTGATTTAGATTATTTTACCTATGTCCTTGATGATGCATTAAAAAACGTTAACTCCGATTACGAAGCCAAGCGATTTAAGAGTTATAACTTAGATATGCCTCGCATTAAAAGCATTCCAAAAGGAACTTTCCATCAGTGGTTACAGCAAAAGGGAAAATTAGGTGGACAACACAAAATACCCCGGCTGTCAAACAATAGGGAATTTATTGAAGATATTTTAATCATGCTTCCATCAAAAATTAAGCAGTGATTCGCATCGTAAATTTTTTGACACTTTTCATACTCGGAATTGGATGTATTCATAGCCAGCCCCTGATTCTTTCTATGCCACCGTATGATTTTTTAGCTGCCGATGTTTATGGGCAAATATATACTGTAAATGGTAGCGAACTAATGAAATATGATGCTCAGGGTAATTTCAAACAAAAACAGGTTAACAATCGCTTGGGAACTATCGGTACTATTGATGTTACCAATCCATTAAAAATTCTTGTTTTTTATCGCGAAAGCAATGCATTGGTTTTTTTAGATCATGAACTTATAGAAATAACCGGACCGTTGGATCTTTATCTAACCACTGACTTTGAAGCTACCCACGCTTGCTCCTCTTCCGACGACGGATTCTGGCTGTGGAATCCGATACAACAAAAAGCATATCACTTCAATAGCCAACGGGTTTCCGACAGACAAACCATTTGCCTTAGCGATTGGTTGGTAAATAATTTGGTTACTGAAATTTTGGAGCGGGAACAAAGTTTATTTGTTGTAACAGAACATAACGTATTGGTTTTCGACTTTTTTGGAACCTACCTGACTAATTTGCCACTGAAACAAGTCAAAAATTTGAATATAAATTCCAAAACCTTACTTTGGCTCAGTGGCAATAATATGCTGACTTATGACTGGGTTCTGCACCAATCCGGTGAAATACCAATACCTGAAGGTAAAACACCTAAACAGGCTTTTATAAAAGGAAATAAAATGATCCTCGGATTTGAGAAAAGTATCGAAATTTATGATTTAAAGTAGTGGATCACCCTCATTTTAGGCGGTAATAATAGTTTTATGCTCCATAAAAAGAACCAATTTGAACTCATCCTCTGGGACTGGAACGGAACCCTGCTCAACGACCAGGCAATTTGCATCGAAGCCATGAACCTATTGTTGGCGAAACGAGGGTTGCCCATGCTTACCGATGTTATTTACCGAACAGTATTTACTTTCCCAGTTAAAACATATTACGCCCAATTGGGGTTCGATTTCACCAAAGAGCCCTTTGAAATTCCAGCCTTAGAATTTATGGAACAATACCATCGTTTGCTCCCTCAGGTCGCGTTATTTGACGATGCAATACCAATACTCCAGCATTTTCATCAATTGGGTTACCGGCAAATGATCCTGTCAGCCATGGAGCAGGATTCCTTGATTGCCACGGTTAAAAACCTCCAGGTTTTCGATTATTTTGAACAAATAGCCGGAATTGAGGACCAATATGCCCATGGAAAGGTAAACCGCGCCAAAGAACTGTTTTTACAAAAACACATTGCCCAGCAAAACACGTTGCTCATTGGTGACACCCTTCACGATGTGGAAGTAGCCAGCGAGCTGGGATGTCAATGCTTGTTGGTATCGCGCGGCCATCAATCCCCGGAAAGGTTACGGGTTAATGGCAACTCGGTGGTGGCAAATTTGCAGCAGGTTTTAGAATGGGTAACCAAAATAAATCGTTAAATTTAACTCATGC
>JAIFNJ010000119.1 GCA_020047835.1 Bacteroidota bacterium | reverse complement strand
AGATCCTTCGGCACGTATTTTTGGTGATACCGTTTGGATTTATCCTTCACACGATTTGCCGGGAAGTACCGATTGGAGTATGGTTGATTGGCATTGCTTTTCGTCTACCGATTTGGTGAACTGGACCGATAAAGGTGAAATATTTGGAGTAAAAGACCTAACCTGGGCCGATAAATTTGCATGGGCTCCCGATTGCATCAGCCGCAATGGGAAATACTATTTTTATTTTCCTGCCGATTTTCAAATTGGGGTGGCGGTTAGTAATTCTCCATCGGGACCATTTACAGATGCTTTAGGTAAACCGTTAATATCGAGAGGGGAAGGAGGAACCACCGCCATGGATCCAAATGTTTTTATTGATGACAATCAGGCATACTTGCTTTGGGGGCAAAACGAGCTTTGTATGGTAAAATTGAAAGATGACATGATTACCAAAGAAGGGGAAATAATGAAAATTCCATTAAAAAATTTCCACGAAGGAATCTGGATGCACAAAAGAGAGGACTTGTATTACCTATCATATCCTTCCGATAAAGGGAAAAAAGTAGCCAATCTATTGGAATACAGTGTGGGTAAATCGGTAATGGGGCCTTTTGAATATCAGGGAATTATAATGGATAATGATTCAAGAAATGTGCATCATTCCATTGTTGAAATAAAAAACAAATGGTACCTGTTTTATCACGTTCAAGGACCAAGTCCTTATGAGCGAAGAGTTTGCATGGAATTGCTGGAATACAATATGGATGGTACCATAAAACCGATGAAGAAAATGGTTTTAGCTAGCTCTATTTCAGCGTTCGATGGGGTTTCAAGGCCTTCCCGATTAAAGTTAGTACCAAGTTTTTGGTGTTTGCCTTTGGCAATATCGTGATAAAGCAACAAATTGATTTCCTTTCTTTTCCATGACAATTTGGATAAAAACGTTGCTTCTTTTTCCAGCGTTTCCTTATCCGTATTTACCCCATGGATAAAAGGAATGCGGATGATAAAATCATGTCCGTTGTCGGCCAGAACTGTGATATTTTTTAAAATCAGTTCATTCGAAACGCCAGTATAACGTTTATGAATTTCGGAATCAAAAGCCTTCAAATCGACTAAAAACAAGTTAGTCTGATTTGCCACTTCCAATACAATTTCTGTTTTTGCAAACAAGGCAGTGTCAACCACCGTATGTATCTGTTTCTGACCGCAACGGTCCAATAATTCAAGCAATTTTTGATGATGCATCAGGGGTTCACCACCTGAAAAAGTAACACCTCCTTCGGAATGATCGAAGAAAATGGTTTCGCGTTCAATAATCTTCATCAATTCGTCTGTGGTATATTCCCGACCTGACATTTCAATGGCTTTTGTGGGGCAAGCCAGGGCACATTTTCCGCAAAGGGTGCACCGTTCGGTATCAGTTACAATGCCTTCGGGGGTTAAAGTAAGGGCTCCTTCCGGACAAACCTCTATGCATTTTATAGCTCCAATACATTTCGATGCTGCATACATCTTTTGTTGGTACTCCGAAATGCCTTCCGGATTATGGCACCAAATACAGGAAAGCGGACAACCCTTGAAAAAAAGGGTTATCCTGATTCCCGGTCCATCATTGATGGCATATTTTTTAATGTCAAAAATCAACCCTTTGCTCATTAGAACGATTCATTTTCGGTGCGGTCAATAACTTCCTGTTGCAGATCTTCGTTCATGTCGTTGAAATAATCGCTGTACCCAGCCATGCGCACCAGCAGGTCTTTATAATCTTCCGGACATGCTTGCGCCGCTTTCAACGTAGCGGTATCCACCACATTAAACTGAATGTGGTGCCCACCCAAAGCAAAGTAACTTCGGATGAGTTTACTCAGTTTTTCAATATCCTCCTCACGTTTAAGAAGACTTGGGAGAAACCGTTGATTCAGCAAAGTGCCACCCGATTTAATCTGGTCAATTTTGGAAAGGGAACAAATAACCGCCGAAGGTCCATTCACATCGCAACCATGTGATGGAGAGGTGCCATCAGAAATCGATTTTCCGGCCAATCTACCATTAGGCGTTGCGCCCATTACTTTACCAAAATAAACATGGCAAGTGGTTGATAACATATTCAGGTGGAATGTTTCACCTTTGGTGTTTGGTTTTCCATCGATGGCCGCCAACAAATCATTGTATACCCTAACAGCAAGATTGTCAGCATATTCATGGTCGTTGCCAAAGAAAGGGGTATTATTAATAATAGTTTGTCGCAAGACCTCTTCTCCTTCAAAGTTTTTCAACACAGCATCCAAAATGGTTTTCATGGGGTAGGTCTTGTCTTCGAATACATGCTTTTTGAGTGTTGCCAAACTATCCGTAACCGTTCCCAGTCCGGTGCATTGAATATAATTGGTATTATATCTTGGACCGGCGTTGTAATAATCGCGGCCTTTGGCAATACAATCATCAATCAAAACTGAAAGCAGAGGAGCCGGCGCATATTTGGCAAACATCCGGTCGATGTAATTGCTTACTGCTATTTTTTGATCGACAATAAAGTTTAGCTGTTTTAAAAATGCTTGATACAACTCTTCGAATGACTTAAATTCAAGTGGATTTCCAGATGCTATACCAGCCACTTTGCCGGTAACCGGATCAATTCCATTGTTTAAGGTAACTTCAAGAATTTTGGGAACATTCAAATATCCGGTCAACACGTAGGCCTCTTTGCCAAAAGCTCCTACTTCAATACATCCACTGCAACCGCCTTCACGGGCATCTTCAAGGCTCTTTCCCTGTCGCAACAATTCTTGGATATACACATCAGGATTAAAAACCGACGGATAACCGTGTCCCTGCCGGATTACTTTGCAACCGGCTTTTAAAAAACGGTCGGGGGTCCGCGAACTGATGTGGATGGAATTTCCCGGTTGAAGAATATGCAATTCCTCAACGATTTCAAGCATCAGGTACGATACATCACTCACTCCGTCGGAGCCATCCTTGCGGACGCCGCCAATATTGATATTGGTAAAGTCGTTGTAAGTTCCACTCTCGCGGGCTGTAATGCCTACTTTGGGAGGAGCCGGATGGTTGTTTACTTTTATCCAGAAACAGGAAAGCAGTTCTTTAGCCTGTTCACGGGATAACGTTCCTGCTTCCAATTCTCTATTATAAAAAGGTTCCAGGTGCTGGTCGAAATGTCCGGGATTCATGGCATCCCAACCATTCAGCTCGGTGATGGTTCCCAAATGCATGAACCAATACATTTGAATAGCTTCCCAAAAAGTGCGCGGCGCATGGGCAGGAACCCAACGACAAACCTCAGCAATCTTTTTCAGTTCTTCTATCCGTTTGGGATCTTTTTCGTTTTTTGCAAATTTTTCGGCCAATTCAGCATGACGCTCCGCAAATACAATAGCCGCATCGCAGGCAATGTCCATGGCTTTCAATTCTTCGAGCTTATCGGTAGCTTCCTCATCATACAAAAAGTCGAGTCGGTGGATGTGTTCCGCTATTTCACGTTTGCTATCGAGCAACCCTTTTTGGTAAATTTTTCCGTCAAGGCAGGTATGGCCTGGTGCACGCTGCTCCATGAATTCAGTAAACAACCCCGCTTCATAGGCGGCTTTCCATTCTTTTGGCACATGGCTAAAGATGCGTTCCCGCTGGGTGCGGCCTTCCCAATACGGAATCACCTCACATTCATAAGTGGATATATCATCCTGAGAAATGGTGTATCGTTGCAATTCTCGGGTATTCAGTACATTCAGGTCGTCAACGCTGTGGCAGGTTAATTCGGGAAAAGTAGGTATGGCTTTTGGTTTGGGTCCGCGTTCACCTACTATCAATTCTCCTTCGCCTAGGTAAATTGTTTTTTGTTTACAAATTTCCAAATAGGTAAGAGCCCTTAAAACCGGTATGGAATATTTGCCGTAGCTTTCTTTATAAAATTTGGTTTCAATCAAAGCCCTTTCGATGGATAAGGATGGTTCAGCTTCCACGCTTAGTTTCCGAAGCTTTTGAATCCGTTCGTTCATACCCGGACCAAGGCCTTCAGGTTTAGATTTGAAATTACTTTCGCTTTTTGGTTCCCGTTGGGGTGCATTTTTTATGGTTGTTGCTTCCATAACAATTGGTTTTACAATATTTTAGTTTTTTGGTGCTTTAAACACCCTAAATTCTCTGGTGAAAAAAATGAATATGCTAGGTTTTAAAAATAAAACCTAAGTAGAATATAAAGGAGTTTGGTTTAATGATAAAACATTAAACAATTGAAGAGGCGGCGGTAAGTATGTGCTATTTCAAGAATGATAATCATACACCAAAATTAGATAGTCAAATTTAATAAAAATATAAATACAATATACTAATTTATAATTGTACATTTAACAATTAATAGTATATTTGATTAAAAGATTAAAAGATTAAAATGCCAGAGCCAAATATATATAAAGAACACTCTAAGTTTTTCATTGCCGTTGATTGCGTGATTTTCGGGTATGAAAACGAGGAATTGAAATTGTTGCTTTATCCCCGTAGATTTGAACCTTATTTTCACGATTGGTCTCTTATGGGAGGGTTTGTGCAGGAAGGTGAATCAATGTATATGGCGGCTCGCAGAGTGCTGAAGCTTACTGTAGGTCTCGAAAATATTTATCTTGAACAAGTAGGTGGTTTTTCAGAACCTGAACGTGATCCCGGAGGCAGAGTAATTAGCATGGCCTATTATTCATTAATACGAATTAATGAACACGATAAAGACTTGGTGGCTGAGCATGGAGGAAAATGGTTTTCAATTTCGAAGGTTCCAACATTGGTTTTTGATCATGCAGAGATGGTTGAAAATGCACTTAAAAAATTGCAGCATAAAGCTACCTATGAATTGATTGGAAAGGATTTGCTACCTGATGTTTTTACACTTACCCAATTAAACAATTTATACAATGCTATTTTCCAACGCAGTTTTGATGCGGGGAATTTCAGAAAAAAAATTGGGTCACTTAAAGTACTGGACCGTTTGGCAACAAAGCAAACCAACACATCAAAAAGAGGTGCTTTCTACTTTCGGTTTAAAGAAAATATCGATCATAACCAATACGATAGAATTGTTAAGTTCTAACACCGACAGTAAAGTTGGTTTAAAGAAATTGAGACTTTAATCAGACCTAAATTTATAATTTGCAGAATGTATTATCTTAATTGTAAATAACTAAATGTGTAAAATAGATTTATTAATTTTGTTATAATAATTGTAAAATATACAAATATAAACATGGAAACAAAATATTTTAAAAATCAAGAGGTTTGGTTTATTACAGGTGCACAACTTCTGTATGGCGGCGATGCTGTAGTGGCGGTAGATGCTCACTCTAACGAGATGGTGGCAGGATTGAATGCTTCTGGTAATCTTCCAGTTAAAATTGTTTATAAAGGAACAGCCAATTCGTCGACAGAGATTGCTGAAATTATGCGTGCAGCTAATGGCGATACAAAATGTATTGGTATGATTACTTGGATGCATACTTTCTCTCCAGCTAAAATGTGGATTCATGGGTTGATGGATTATAAAAAACCTTTATTGCATTTACATACACAGTTTAACGAGCAAATTCCGTGGTCGGAAATTGACATGGACTATATGAACCTGAACCAATCGGCTCATGGTGACCGTGAATTCGGTTTTATTACCAGCCGTTTGCGCAAACCGCGTAAAATTGTTGTTGGTTATTGGAAAGATAAATCAACCCATGCTAAAATTTCTTCATGGATGCGTGTTTGTGCCGGATGGGCTGAATCGCAAAACATGCAAATCATACGTTTTGGTGATAACATGAACAATGTGGCCGTAACCGATGGTGATAAAGTTGAAGCTGAAATACGATTGGGTTACCATGTTGACAATGCTCCCATTGCTAAACTGGTGCCTTATGTAAAAGCGGTTACTGAGGCCGAAATTGATGCCTTGGTGGCGGAATACGAAAAACTATACGACTTTGCCGATGACTGTAAAAAAGGTAAAGAAAAACACATCACGATTCGCCAAGCGGCTGCACAGGAAATTGGGTTACGTCGTTTCTTGAATGATAAAAAGGCAACGGCTTTCACTACCAGTTTCAACGAGTTGGAAGGTATGTCGCAATTGATGGGCTTTGCTTCTCAGCGTTTAATGGCTGAAGGTTACGGTTTTGGTGCCGAAGGCGATTGGAAAACGGCTGCTCTATGTCGCACTATGTGGGTAATGGCTCAAGGACTGCCTGGTGGATGTTCCTTCCTTGAAGATTATGTATTGAATTTCGATGGTACAAACAGTTCCATTCTGCAATCGCACATGTTGGAAATCAACCCTGAAATAGCCAAAGCAAAACCACGTATCGAAGTACACTTCTTAGGAATTGGTGATGCCGGTGTTTGTGCACGTATGGTATTCCAGGCTCACGAAGGTGATGGTATTGCAGCAACCATTGTGGATATGGGTGGTCGTTTCCGCATGATTGTAAACGAAGTAGAAGTTATTAAGCCGAAAGCATTGCCTAAATTACCCGTTGCTTGTGCGTTGTGGAAACCCATGCCAAACCTTGAAATAGGTGCAGGTGCTTGGATTACTGCTGGTGGAACTCATCACTCAAGCTTCTCGTATTCAGTGACAACAGAAATGATGGAAGACTATGCCGAAATTGCTGATATTGAATTATTGATTATCGACAAAGATACCAACATCAGAGAGTTCAAACAAACCATGCGTAATAACGAAGTATATTATTTTTTGAACAAAGCCCTGAGGTAATTCACAATGTATTTAATTATTAACATAAAATTTCATATATGAATGCAGGATTTACAATACTTGACTATAGCATCTTTATTGGCTATGCCATATTAATTGTGGGATTGGGGCTTTGGCTTTCAAGAACCAAAAAAGGCGAGGAAAAAGATTCGAAAGATTATTTTTTGGCAGGAGGAACCCTTTCATGGTGGGCCATTGGGGCATCATTGATTGCAGCCAATATTTCAGCCGAACATTTTATTGGAATGTCGGGTTCTGGGTTCCGCATTGGACTGGGAATTGCAGCGTATGAATGGATTGCAGCCATAACCCTTATTTTGGTGGCCAAATTTTTACTCCCACAAATGATTGAAAAGAAAATATTTACCATGCCCCAATTGGCTAAATAGCGCTATGGACAAGGGGTTAGCTTCTTCTTCTC
>JAIFNJ010000079.1 GCA_020047835.1 Bacteroidota bacterium | reverse complement strand
AGGTTGCCCTCAAAAGCATAAAAATGTTGCAGCCCGGTTTCAATATCAACCTGAGCACTGGCAACCGGGCTCAATACTATTAGTGCAAAGAGCATGATCACCCAAATTACACTTCTAATTGGGCTTTTGCGTTTTGTAAAGCCACAACTGTCCATATATGAATACGGAAGTGTCTTGTAATTTAAAATAATTGTTTCCATGGTATTTGTTTTTAAAAGTTTTATAAAGCAAAAATGCATTGAATTCTATTTCCTATTGGCCAACACTTAACAAACCCCTTCTTTTGGTTTGTGAAACCGGTTGTTTTTCAAACAAACGAATTAAGGAGGATAATATCCACTAGTATTTTATTTTCTGCAATTGGCCGGTGTGTTTTATGTAGGCAAAGAGAATACTTAATAAACCCTTCAACAAAAAACAATGATGGGTGTTTGCATAATGGATTTAAGCTAAATAATTAATAGTATAATATTTCGAATGCTACCTATAAAATGCAGTTTTTGGAGTTTGTTTTTTTTGTTTGTCAGTTGTTTTGCATACAGTGAACTGAAAGCCCAAGAACCTTACTATTACAGTATTGGCGAAGATGCCGGATTTCCGGTTCAACAGATTTATGAAATATATCAGGATAAAAAAGGCCATTTATGGATAGGGTGCAACAGTGGTTTGTTTGAATACGATGGAAACCGTTTTTTGCACTATCAAACCGAAGGACAAAATGCAGGGTCGGTTTCAAATTTAAAGGAAGATAGCCAAGGCAGAATTTGGGCAAGAAATTTTAAAGGGCAGGTTTTTCATACTCAGAATAAAAAGCTGGTACAGTATGTGAACTGGGAAGACAGCATTCATCAGTTTCCTAATGTTTTTATTAATTCGAAGGATCAGCTGTTTATAACCTCAAAAAAAGGGGTTTACCGACAAGATTTAAACACAAAAGAATGGATGCTCATTGCTCCCCGCGATTCTTTACATCTGCAAGGCCTGGCATTTCAGATGGCCAGTTTCTTTGCAAATCTTGAAGGAGAACCTAACATAGTAGCTGTTAACTCAGTTGCAGGAGTTATAAGAGGCGATAGCTTATCTATTTTTAATTTTACAACCAATGACCCAAAACCCGATATATTTTTACGGACATTTATTTATGGTAACCGGGATTATATCATCGATTCTCACAATGCAATTTTTGAAATTGATAGTGACACCCTTAGGTATGTAACAAATCTATCGAAATGGGGGCTATCCAAACATTCTGTTTTATGGATTACTGATTTGCAAGATAATAGAATAGCCATAGGAACTAGAGAAGGATTATACTTGTTTAATTACCAATTTGAACCCATTAATCGAAATCCTTATTTTAAGGATAAGAAAGTATCGTGTGTTTTAAAAGACCAAGAAGGGAATATTTGGGTAACCACCTTGCAGGATGGCCTGTTTATGATTCCAAACATTGAGGTAATGCTTTACAATATGCAAAATGCAATGTTTCCTGAAAACAGCATTTATTCCATTGAAGTTACGCCAAACGGTGATTTATTTTTAGGATTTGCCAAAGGAACCTTTGGACAATTAAAAAAGAATGGATCTTTTGTTGAATTATTCAATCCTTCTATACGTAGTGAAATACCCGATATTGAAAATATTACAGAGAATAATAATACCTATTTTATAAATTGGTCCCGATTATTGAGAATGGATGAAAGTGGCACAATTAAAGAATTCTCAGTGCATGTGAGCGCACCAAAGGAGTTGAAGTTTTTTGGAAACAATCTTTTAGTCCCTACCAATTCAGGAATAATTTGGTTACAACCTTTGGTAAACCCCGATGATTATTTCAGCCAATTGAATATTATTCCGGATCAAGAGAGGATAATTAACGAGGCATTGCTCCCGAATCAAAAGAGTGGTGAAAATTCACGACAGGTATTAATCCGGAATTCAAAAAAAGCCAACTCGGTTGAATTAGATACGATCCATAACAGGCTTTGGGGGATTTTCAGCGATGGGGTTTACTGGTTTAAAGACCGGAAATCGGAAAAATTACTGATCGACAGCACGCCCGTTTACGGAAGTAAAATGGTAAGCTCCGCCGATAGTTTATTGTGGATTGCTTCCTCAAAAGGATTGCTAGTGTTGCATGATACCTCGCTAATATTTCAAATTGCAACAACAAGTTCCGTACAAGCTATATTAGTCACCGATTCGTTGGTATGGTACGCTACCATTAATGGCATTTTTCAGTACCATAAAAAAAATAGGACCAGCACAAAAATTGATAAATTTGATGGCATCGCTTCGCTTGAAATTCATGACATTCAACTCTTTAACAACACCCTATATTTAGCTACTCCTAAAGGTATGGTTACTTTGCCTGCTTTCAAATCTTATCAAAATATAGTGCCTCCTTCCATTGAATTGAGTCGGGTTGCTATCCTCGATAAGGACACACTAATTCAGAATGAATATAACTTATCATACAATCAGAATATCATTACCATCCATTTTACTGCAGTGGCATACAAAAGCCGGGGAGCTCACCAATTCCAATATCGCATGGTTGGGTTATCCGATAACTGGATAACCGTTCCCGGACAGCAAAATGTGGTGCGGTTTATTTCAATCCCACCCGGCAATTTTTCGTTTGAAGTAAAAGCTCTCAACGAGGATGGATTAGAAAGTAAGGAAACTAAAACCATTCATTTTACCATTGCTCCACCTTTTTGGAAAACTTTGTGGTTTCTCGCACTGGCTATTATGGTAAGCGGGGCTTTGGTGGTTACCTATTTTAAAATCAGAATTATAAACCTTACCAAACGAAATCAACTGGAAAAATTGCTTAAAGCTTCTGAAATAACAGCAATAAAAGCACAAATGAATCCCCATTTTATTTTCAATGCCTTGAATTCCATTCAGGATTTAATACTGCAAAACGATATACGAGCTTCCAGTCTTTATTTGGGGCGCTTCAGCGAATTATTGCGACAGGTGTTGGAAATGTCGGGCAAAGAAACTGTGAGCCTACAGGAAGAAATAAGGATACTGGAAGTTTACCTGGAATTGGAAAAATTGCGGTTTGAAAGTAATTTTAACTATCAAATTACTACCGAAAGAATTCCAGTTGGCGCAAGTCAAATTCTAATACCCAGCATGATTATTCAACCGTATATCGAAAATTCAGTGAAACATGGCTTACTGCATAAAAGTGGAAATAAAATGTTAACGGTTCATTTTGCAGCTGGCGAAACGGATATTCGATGTATAATAACCGATAACGGCGTTGGTAGAGCTAAAGCCGAAGAAATTAAACAGCGGAGAAGCCAGTACCACAAATCATTTGCAAGTTTGGCTACTAAAAAAAGGATTGATTTGTTAAATCAACTTAACGACCGCCAAATTGAATTAACCATTGAAGACCTTTATTTTGAAAATACAGCAATTGGAACCCGGGTTGAAATAAAATTTCCCTTACATCTCATGCATTAAAAAGGTAGTTTGGTAAACTCAAACCCAACAATTGTTAAAAAGAGACGGTTGAATAAAAATTAATGACGAAATTTGGCACATGATAAAAGCAATAATTATAGACGACGAAGAGGCTGCCATAAGAGTGTTAACCAACTTATTGCAACATTTTGCCACCGATATTGAAATTGTTGCCACCGCCCGCAATGTGCCTGAAGGCGTTCTTGCCATTAACCGCAACAAACCCGATGTGGTTTTTTTGGATATTGAGATGCCCGATTACAGTGGGTTTGAACTCTTAGAGTTTTTCAACGAAGTGGAATTTGAAATAATTTTCACTACCGCATACAGCCAGTATGCCATTCAAGCGTTTGAAGTTTCCGCGGTTGATTACGTGTTAAAACCCATCCAAATAGATAAACTGGAGGCGTCCATTGAAAAGCTTAAAGCCAAACTGAATTCACACACCATGTATGAAAGACTTCAGGCTTTAAAAACAAATTTGAAGGACGATGTAATTAAAAAAATAGCCCTGCCAGTATCCGATGGGTTGCTTTTTATAAATGTGGAGGATATCATACATCTGGATGCAGATGGAGCATATACCAAAGTCTGGGTTAAGGGCGGCACCAGCATTCTGGTAAGTAAAAACCTAAAATATTTCGAAGATCTGCTGGAAAAACATACCCCGTTTTTCCGCCCGCACCGCTCCAATATTATTAATGTAAACTTTTTAAAAAAATATTCCCGCCACGATGAATTGCTCATTATGGATAACAACCACGAGATTAGCCTCTCCAAAAACCGCAAGCAGGATTTTGAAGATTTTATGAAGCAATTCCATTAAAAAAATGTTCAGATGAGTTCCACATGGTGTCATTTACTTTTAATAAATGGTAATTTTTAATTTATATTTGGGTTGCGAATAACCTTAATAATTTCATTGACTTAGACGGAATCCATCATAGGGGGAATATTTAAAATGTTCCCGATCAAAGAAATAAGTAATTAAAAAGGAATGCCAGGAATCACTCGAAAATTTACAATCAATGAAAAAAATAAGTTTATTCATAATTCTTTTCTCTGCTATTTCAACTTTCAGTCAGTCACTTGATTCCACAAAAGCAATCCGACAAATTACCTTGTCGGGCAGCGGTTATGAATTGGGATTACAACATGGCACCCTATTAAAAACAGAAATTGAAGCGCTGATAAAAAAGATGAAATTGAGTACAGCTAACAATATCAAAGAAGCCAATCAGGTTTTTAAAGAGTTTTTTGAATACACCCAATTCACCGACACTATAAAAAAATACACCCCTGAATTATTTGAAGAAGTGCGCGGTATTGCAGATGGTTCCGGACAAACCATGAACGATATTTTGGCCTTAAACCTAATCGATGAATTCTGGGTATATATGAATGCTTTAACAAATCATCATTGCAGTGCATTGGGTGCCAATTCGGTGAATGGTTCGGCTGCATATATAGCTCAAAACATCGATCTTGAGAAATATGCCGATGGATATCAAATTCTGGTTCGTCTTACAAAAACAGCAACCCGACCGGAACAATTGCTGATTACCCAACCTGGAAGTATTGCCTTTATTGGCATGAATGAATCAGGGGTAGGTGTTTGCACCAATACGCTGATGCAGCTGAAAGCATCTGAAAAAGGGTTACCCGTTTTATTTGTGGTTCGTCAGTTACTCAATTTCACCGAAAAGAAAGATATTTTAAACTTCATTCAATCTGTACCTCATGCTTCAGGGCAGAATTATCTTATCGGAATTAAAGGCGAGGTGATTGACTTTGAGGCTTCTTCGGGTAAAGTAGTTTTGTATAATCCTAAAAATTCCAATGGAACCGTTTGCCACACCAATCACCCATTGGTAAACGATAATTTAAAATCCTGGTTTGAATACTTTAATCCGAATGCTACAGAAAAGCCGGTTACCTCAAATACATACATCCGTTTAGCATCGGTTCAAAACAGAATTTCTGAAAAAGAGGTTATTGATGAAGAATTAATTAAGACAACCCTGCGTTCAAAAGACGACTTGAATAATCCGGTTTGCCGTTCTATTAATAATCCGGGCGGGGCTTTTACTTTTAGCTCTGTTATTATGACCCTGACGGGTATTCCATTTTTGCAAATTACGCGTGGTTCGCCAGATCAATCGGATTACGTTAGAATTGATTTTTAACAATTCTTTTTTTTTATAACTTAACAGTATATTCTAACTATTCAATATGGCAAAATATATATTGTCGCTAGACCAAGGAACCAGCAGTTCACGGGCAATTTTGTTCAATCGGACCGGTGAAATTGTTGCCGCAGTTCAAAAGGAGTTTCCCCAATACTATCCGCAACCGGGATGGGTGGAGCAAGACCCGCTTGATATTTGGAATAGCCAGCTTGAAGTGGCTAAGCAGGTGATTCAAAAAGCCGGAGCCACATCAACCGATATCCATTCCATTGGAATTACCAACCAAAGGGAAACCACCCTTCTTTGGGATAAAACCACCGGTTTACCAGTCTATCCGGCTATTGTGTGGCAAGATAAACGCACTTCCGGTTTTTGCGAGGAATTAAAAAACGAAGGTTGGAGTAATTACATTTCAGAAAACACGGGTTTAGTTATCGACAGTTATTTTTCGGCTACCAAAATTCAATGGATTTTAAACCATGTTAAAAAAGCGCGTGAATTGGCCAATAAAGGAAATCTGCTATTCGGAACAGTAGATACTTGGCTTATCTGGAACCTTACCAAAGGAAAGATTCACGTTACCGATTTTACCAATGCATCGCGTACGTTACTTTTTAATATAATTACCTTGGAATGGGATACCGACTTACTGGCTCGTTTTGGTATTCCGGAATCTATGTTACCTCAAGTAGTTGAATCCAGCGAATGGGCGGGAAACACGCATCCGGCAGTTTTCGGGGGCTTTGAAATACCTATT
>JAIFNJ010000087.1 GCA_020047835.1 Bacteroidota bacterium | reverse complement strand
GTTGGTCAGCGTAGCATCAACAATAATGTTTTTAAAATAAGCTGCTGGCTCCAATTCCATCTCCTCAGTACAAGCCACCATAATTAGCAGTAAAAATAAGGCAAACATTCTAAAAATGATTTGCAGTTTTATCCGGAATTTATAAAATATCGATTTCATCGTTTAAAACTTTATATTATAGGTTATTGCCGGAATGAATGAAAAAAGATAGGTCTTTTCGGCATAAATCCGATTGGTTTCCTCATCGCGTACAAAATTAATTGACCAAGCATTATGCCTTGCATAGGCATTATAAACTGAAAAATTCAGTTCTTGAGACAACCTTTTTCCAGGTTTAGCCGGCATAAAATAAGTTAATCCCAAATCGAGTCTATGGTAATCAGGCATTCTTACTTTATTCCGGTCACCATCTTTGTAATACAATTGAAGCACATTGTCTTGTTCATAAAAACCAGCAGGAACAGTCATTGGAGTGCCTGAAGCATATACCCAAGTGCCTGAAAGAGACCATTTGTCATTAAGCTTGTAATTTGCTACAATTCCCACATTGTGTGGTTTATCGTACGGCGAATTATAAACAACACCAGCATTTACTTCAGGTATATCTCTCCTCGATTTTGATAAGGTATAACTCACCCATCCATTGAATCGTTCAAAATTATATTTCAACTGAAATTCGGCTCCAACAGCCCAGGAATCGCCAATCCTAAATTCGCCATCAATTTTTCGATTCAAAAACAACTCTGCATGATCCTTAAAATCAATAGTGTTGTGCATCTCCTTGTAATAAATTTCTGCAGAAGCTTCAAACTGGTTAAACCAAAAATTCCGGAAATATCCTAACGCTGCCTGATCGGCAATCTGAGGTTTAATATTTTGATTGGATGCAACCCAAATATCAAAAGGTGTGCCGCCCGAACTGTTTGAAGCCATGTGGATGTATTGCCGAGTGCGCGAATAACTGGCTTTTATTGATGACACATCATTTAATTGATAAACAGCCCCAATTCGAGGTTCTAATCCTTGGTAAACGTTATAAACATCTCCCCTACTGTATGTTACACTATCTGTAGCTTCATGGTTTTCGTCGAAATTATATACCGTTCCAGGTCCTACATTTTGAAAGATTGAGAACCGTATTCCATATTTCAATGTTAATTTTTCACTTACTTGCTGAATATTACTTCCATAAATGCCCCATTCTACGGCTGAATTGGGGAATAATTCATATTCCGAAAAAATAGATTCACTTCCAATAGGTTCAATCAAACCCGGATAAAACCGGTGATAGGTGGATGAAAACCCAAATTTAATGGTGTTTTCTGAATCCAACAAAACCGTATTGTCTAAACGAAAACCATAATCGTTTATATTCGAATTCCATACAAAGCCTGAGGCATCATTAAAACTGGCAGAAGTTCGATATCCATAGCGGCCATATAAAAGAGTAAACCTTGTGGCAACATCACTGCTGTAAGAGTGCATCCAACTAACCGAACCAGCAGTATTTCCATACCCAAACTTTGCAAGCTGCTGATTAAATGCGTCCCAGCCATTATAAAAATTTATTGATAGGGTATTTTGTTTGTCAATACGGTGATTCAATTTTGCATTAATATCATAAAAATACAGGTTTACCCCATCTACTTGATCCGTTTGAGTTTGCATGGCTAATAAATACAGTTGAGCATTAAACAAACGACCTGCCAATAAAAGAGTGGTTGTATCCCCATTAATGGGACCATCCATAGCAAAACGGGTAGAGATAGTTCCTATTCCTCCTGAACCTTGCCAGCGGGTGCCATTTCCCTCTTTTACTTTTACATTCAATAGCGATGAAATCCGACCACCATAAGCTACTGGAATATCTCCCTTATATAACTCCAAGTCCTTTATTGCGTCATTATTAAATACACTAAAAAAACCTAAAAAGTGAGAAGCATTATAAAGCGGAACCTCGTCAATTAAAATCAGGTTTTGATCCATATTACCTCCCCGAACACTAAATCCGGAAGTTCCTTCTGCTGCTGGTTGAACACCAGGTAGTAACTGTATTACTTTTATAATATCAACTTCGCCCATAAAAGCTGGAATTTGACGAACTTGTTGAATTTTCATTTTTTCAACACTCATTTCTGTTCGCTTCAAATTTTCATCGGAACGCTCCGCTGTAATAGTTATGTCCTGTATTTTCTGGCTTTCTCTTTCAATATAAAAAGAAACCTCTTGTTTACCTGTCACCTCAATTACTTCTTTGTGAGTCTTGTATCCAATATATGAAATCTGCAAATGGAACTTACCTCTTGGTAAATGCAATAGAAAAGAACCATTTCCATCGGTAGCTGTTCCTGTTCTAAATTCCTCAACATAAACCGTAGCACCAACTAAGGTTTCTTTGGTATCTTTATCGTAAATACGTCCCCTAATCTCATGTGTTTCATTCATTTCAGCGTGCACTGGAGAAAGCAAAACAATGCCAAGAATTAGTATTAAAAAGTGTAATCTTAAATATATCATCTGTTATTAATGTCAATATTGAGTTCAGTTTATTAATGCATTTATTTCTTACTAATTATTGCGGAATTCATTTGTTTAAATCATTATTCATCTTTTTATTTTGGGTATAAATTTGGTTTTTATAGAAACAACTTTTTCAAGACGTTTGATTAACATTTTAGTTGCGTTTTGGAAAACATATTTCATTGCAAATATTCTCCTATTCCTTTAAATGGTGAAATATTATTCGATAAATGCGGATTTTTTGTCGGTGAATGATAAAAACCAGAGCTGAAATCGGATTTGAATCACTAAAAAGGAAGCTTTACCTGCAAATTAAACCCTTTCGGAAATTTGTAAAACAAATGCAATTGCCAAAATTTGATGTTTTCTGCATCTACCTTTTAACAGTATATCTAGAATAAAGTTGTTATATTTGTTTCAAGCCAAATTTAGTTTTTAAGTAAAAAAAAACAGTACCTAATCTTTCAAATACATCATGCCTCGCCATTTTAAAACATCAATATTCTTTATCCAATGGGTAATTCTATCCTTATTATTAATGTCAAGTCCCTCATTTTCGCAAGTTGGAAGATTTGATCAAATATTAAAAAAAATTACTTATAAGCAAGGTGATTCCTATTACCTGATTCTGCACGAAAGTTTTTATCGGACCAAATCAGAAAGCTATTCAAAAGGAAATACCCGTTCCACTGGATATAATAATTCCCGCATAACCGTATATAATTTAAGTAACGGAAAAATAATAGTTCAAAAAGAAATGGGAGTTATGGATAGTACGGAAGCTTGTTTGGTTTTGGGCTGCACGCCGGACAACCTTTGGATTTTTTCTAAAAAATACAAATCAGGCATTCAATCGCTTAATCCACTTACCCTTGAAAGGAAAGTATCGCAAGCGTTTATTTATGCAAACCTAAAACAATCTATCGGACGCTTTATCGATCCATTTTGGCAAGAAATTGATAAGTTCTATGGTTTTGACCCGATTCAGCTAAAACTAATTGCTACTAATGAACAATTTCAAAAATATTATATTGATTTGGAACTTTATACAACAGAGAAAATTACTGAAAACATAAACCTAAAATTTCAATGGATTCATTACCTGCGTTCCGCTGCTTATTTTCAAGATTCTTTATGGAAACTTGATGGATTTGACAAAATGGTTTTAACCGATGTGCGCAAAAAAACCAGCCAGTTGGTGTTTTTAAATGGTTTGTTTATGATGGAACAGAATCCTAAGCAGTTATTCGTTCACTACATTAAATTGCAGCAAAGCATAACGGATCAATTAATTTCCTATCAAACAAAAAAATTAACAGTCAAAGATATAGAGGTTAAAACGGCCTTGGAGTTAAAGCTCAATAATGCCAAAAACAATACGGCCTCAATATTAAGAGGTATGAAACCCGATGATTTATTGCTACAGCCCGATGAGAAATCTTTTTTTATTTGGTCGAAAAATGATGATTCTAATGAATCCATGATACGGATTTCTAAAATTTCATCACCTTCCTATGGCATATTTTCATTGAATTGGGAAACCCGCATTCCCGGTATGTTTTTTAATGTTGCCTCAGCTAGAAATTCGCGGGAGTTCAAGCAATATTTTGGTGATTTTGTTCCTGAATCTGATTTTATCCAATTTGAACTAATTAATAACCAATTGATTCTATTTTATTTAGGTCAGGTTTGCTGTTTGAATACCGAAAACGGCCATATAAATTGGGCCTTTTCAATAAAATAATAATCGAAATTCAAAGACTGGTTCAATTGATATCCAAACTTTCTTCTTTTAAATAGCCTTTTCGGTAAGCAATTAACAGAGTTTCCAACTCACCAATTTCTTTTCGAAGGTGTTCGCCTATATCCGTATCCCCGACACGTTGCCTTACTGAAGATTTTTCTAATATTCTCAGGTCCGAAATAATGTCAGTTTCTTCTTCAATGGCTTTTTGTGTCGATTCAAAAGGCTCATGAGCTGCCAGCATTAATCCATAAGAATTATAAATGAGCGTATAACCGGCAATACCTGTTTCAGGCTGGTAAGCTTTAGCAAGACCTCCATCAATTACTATCATACGGCCATTGCCTTTTACCGGATCTTCACCTTTTTTATATTTAACCGGAACATGACCATTCACAATCCTTGAATGAGCTCCCTCCAATCCAAATTCCTTTAATACTTTAATACTTAGCTCTTCTTGATCGCGTAAATTAAAATAGGGGTTTTTATCTTCAATATGAGTCTCCTTATCTTCAATAAAATAGCGTTCAAAAGTGGCCATTTTTGTCTTTCCAAATAATGGGGAATCCGGTCCCGGCCACAAATAATAAATATAGTCGAGTCCCACACTGTCATCACCGGTATTTTGCTTGTAGTAATAACATTGCCTAATTATTTCATCAAACTTATCGAGCAATGCCTTTCCTGCATAAAACGAACCTTCAATCTTAACTTTTTTGAATTCCCCTTCAGCAGTCATCGGAATGCACCCATGATACATTAAATTAGCATTCATTTTAAGGTACATGCTTCCCCTGTTAAGCAAGAATTTCAGGTGCCGTTGTAATTTTTGACTTTTTAAAAATGAATTCCTTAACCGCTCCATTACCTCCTGCTCTTGTAGTGTAAGCTGATAGGGGTTTTCAGGATCAATGGTGGGAAAATTATGGTCGGTTAATTGATATATTTTCCTACCCATCCGGATGGTTCCTTTCTCGTAATCAATATGTTCCAATACCAACCGATCGTCCATTTTAAATTCAGGGTGCCGTTTAATTAATTGGCCCTCTAATTTAAACTGAATTACAGCTATAGCTTTTTGCATTTGTGTTACCATGTAATTTTCATCGCTGCTGTATTCTCTGTTCCCAGTAAGTTTGGGTTTAAACGCAGTGCACGGATCATCTTTATACACCTGCATGGCAAAAGTAGCTAAAGGCAGTAAGTTTATACCGTAGGCATCTTCAACGGTGCTCAGGTTATCGTACCGTGCGGCAATGCGAATTAAATTGGCAATTAACGGGGTAGAACCCATGGCGGCACCCATCCAAACCACATCATGATTTCCCCATTGAATATCAATTTCTTTATATAACATTAAGGTTTCAATAATCAAGTCCGGGTTTGGTCCCCTATCAAAAATATCACCCACAATGTGCAACCTATCAATTACTAGTTTACGAATAAGGATGCATAACTCCACAATAAATTCCTTAGCCCTTCCAGTGCTAATAATGGTATCAATAATACCATCGTAATAATGTTGCTTATTAATTTTGTTCTCGTCCTCGTGCAGCAGTTCTTCAATAACATAAGCAAAATCTTTGGGAAGCGCTTTGCGAACTTTTGAACGGGTATATTTTGATGATACGGAACGACAAACTTTTATTAATCGATGCAGCGTAAGTTTATACCATTCATCCAGTGCCGGTTCTTTACGTATAATCAACCTTATTTTTTCTTCGGGATAATAAATGAGTGTGGCTAAACTATCTTTTTCCGATTCACGCAACGTATCTTTAAATATATCGCTGATTCTCCGTTTAACAACTCCCGAAGCACTGTTTAGCAAATGTGTGAAAGCCTCATATTCCCCATGCAAATCGCTCAGGAAATGCTCCGTTCCTTTGGGTAAACTTAAAATAGCTTTTAAATTGATAATTTCAGTGCTGGCCTTTTGAATAGAGGGATACCGCCTTGCCAATAACTCTAAATACCGCAAATCCTGCTCTGTAAATTCCATACCCATTCGTATTAGTTAAAATGTATGCGAAACTAGGTATTAACAGGCACGCCAACAAAAATGTTAACCAAAATTAATATGTTTAATATTATGTATTGAGAAGTGAGAGTTTAGAAATTACACATAAAACGGGAAATATTTCCATAGTATTAAATACTTGGTATTAAGCCCGAATCTCAACTATTATAAAGCTTACCAGCATATAGGGCCGGGCATTTTAAATGTAACCCTAAATCCACAAGAAAATAT
>JAIFNJ010000182.1 GCA_020047835.1 Bacteroidota bacterium | reverse complement strand
TGTAATTAATTAAAATTTCTTTTTTACTTGTCAAATTATAACAAAAAAAGCCCACTTTTAGTGGGCTTTCCTTTAAAGCAGTATTTTTTTACAAGGTCCGTTTCACTTCCACTTGTTCATAAGCTTCAATAATATCGCCTTCTTTTATGTCGTTGAATTTTTCAATGTTCAATCCGCACTCATATCCGGTGGCAACTTCTTTCACATCGTCTTTAAAACGTTTCAGTGAGCCTAAGTTACCTTCATAAACAACAATGCCTTCCCGAATAATCCTGATTTTTGAGGTACGCTTGATTTTTCCCTCGCGCACATAACAACCGGCAATGGTACCTACTTTGGTAATCTTAAATACCTCGCGGACCTCAACTGTGGCTATAATTTCCTCTTTTATTTCAGGTGATAACATGCCTTCCATAGCATCTCTCACTTCGTTAATGGCATCATAAATTACGGAATATAAGCGAATGTCGATTTCTTCCTTCTCTGCTAATTTACGAGCAGCCATTGATGGGCGCACTTGGAAACCCAAAATAATAGCTTCTGATGCTGCAGCCAAGAGTACATCGGATTCCGAAATCTGACCCACTGCTTTATGTTTCACATTAACTTGTATCTCTTCGGTTGAAAGTTTAATTAAAGAGTCAGCCAATGCCTCAATAGAACCATCCACATCACCTTTAATAATTACATTTAATTCCTGGAAATTTCCGATAGCAATGCGTCGGCCAATTTCATCAAGAGTAATGTGTTTCTGAGTACGTAAACCTTGCTCGCGAGCCAATTGCTGACGGCGGTTTGCGATATCTTTCGCATCGCGGTCGCTATCCATCACATTAAATTTATCTCCTGCTTGTGCCGCTCCACTCAAACCAAGCAATAATACCGGAGTCGATGGGCCGGCTTCTTTTACTTGTTCGCCGCGCTCGTTATACATTGCCTTAACGTGACCCGTATGATTTCCTGCTAAAATAACATCACCTAATTTCAAGGTACCGTTCTGAACCAATAAAGTAGTAACATAACCGCGTCCTTTATCGAGCGATGATTCTATTACTGTTCCTGTTGCTTTACGATTTGGATTGGCTTTCAAATCCAGCATTTCCGCCTCGAGCATAACTTTAACCAACAACTCACTAATATTCAACCCTTGTTTGGCCGAAATATCCTGCGATTGGTATTTACCTCCCCATTCTTCAACCAAGAGGTTCATACTAGCCAACCCTTCTTTAATTTTTTCAGGATTTGCCCCAACCTTATCAATTTTATTGATGGCGAATATAATAGGCACCCCTGCTGCTTGGGCATGGTTTATAGCTTCTTTGGTTTGAGGCATGATGTTATCATCGGCGGCTACTATAATAATAGCAATATCGGTAACTTGAGCTCCCCTTGCCCGCATGGCTGTAAATGCTTCATGCCCCGGAGTATCTAAGAATGAGATTCTTTTACCATCGTCAGTCAGTACGCTGTATGCCCCAATATGCTGGGTAATTCCTCCTGCCTCACCGGTCATAACGCTGGTTTTACGAATATAATCGAGCAATGATGTTTTTCCATGATCCACGTGGCCCATAACAGTAACAATAGGTGGCCGTGGCATTAAGTTGCCTTCATCCTCTTCCACTTCATCATCAAACGATTCAAGAAGTTCTGCACTAACAAATTCTACTTTGTAACCAAATTCATCGGCTACTAAAGCCATGGTTTCTGCATCAAGCCGCTGGTTGATTGAAACAAACAATCCAAGGTTCATGCAGGTAGCAATTACCTCGTTAACAGCTACATTCATCATGGTTGCCAATTCGTTTACCGATACAAACTCAGTAACCTTTATAATGTTTTTGTCGGCTTCCATTTTTGCCAAATCATCGATACTCTTTTGGCTGTAAACATCTCGTTTATCGCGGCGGTGTTTTGAACCTTTACTTTTACCTTTAGTTGCTGTTAATCGAGCAAGCGTATCTTTAATTTGCTTTTGAACATCCACCTCGTTTACCTCTTTGTGGATGGGCCGTTTTACTCCTTTATGAGGAGCTTGAGTGTTATGCTGAACAGGTTTTGCTTTTTTTGTCCTATCCGCATTTGCGTTTGCGGCTTCCGGCTTAACTTCAACCTTATCTTTTTTAATCCGTTTTCTTTTCTTTTTTCGCCTTTCTTCTTCGGTCATTTCACCAGCTGGCTTATCTTTCCTAGGTCCGGTTGGTAATTCAATCTTTCCAATTACAACTGGCCCCGAAATGCGTTCAACCTTGCGTTGAATAAAATTCTCGTTTACAGAAGGTTCAGTGGTTGCTGCTGCTTCTGGCTTAACTGGTTCGGCTGGTTTGCGAACAAATTCCCTATCTTTTCGTTCCTTGGTTTTTTCTTCTTTGGATTTCCTAGATGGCCTTGTTTTTTGATTGAGCAGATCCAAATCAATTCTCCCTACCACTTTTACATCTTCAAGTTGCTCAAACTTGGTTTTTATTTCGTCCGGTTTCTCTTTAGCTTTAGGTTCAACCGAACTGTCGACAACATCTTTTTCAATTGGCTTTGGTATTTCAATTTTAGTAGCTTTGGTATGTGCTTTTTCAACATGCTCCTTAACCACTTCTTGTATTGGATGTTCCTTTACTTGCTTTTCGTGCTGTTTGATTGGTGCATCGTGTTTTTCATGTTGCACCGGTGGCTTAGCTTTTTTATGTTCTAGGTCAATTTTTCCTACCACAGTAACTTTTATAGTTTCAACGGCAGTCTCAATTTGTTCAACAGGTATTGGTTTACTGGCTGGTTTTTGAACATGAGTATGTTCTTTTTCCGAATGTTTATGGCTGCTTGTATCTTTAACCATAACTTCTTCCGGTTCGTTGTCCTGATCGTCATCCGTTGCTTTAGCTTCTGAACTAATAGTTACTGATTCTTGCTTACCGCGATGAATTCCCAATTCCAATTTTGATGATTCTTCTTTAACCCTGATATCGGTACTATACTCTTTTAAAAGCATAGCATAATAATCAGAGGTAATTTTTGTGTTTGGATTCCCATCTACTTCAATCCCCTTTTTATGAAGGAACTCTACAATAGTGTTTATCCCAACGTTAAACTCCCGCGCAATTTTGCTGAGTCGTGTTACTTTACTAGAATCTGTCATTTCTTGACCTTTACTTATTTACTTAACCTATTAATGAACCAATACTAAGTCTTAACACCGATTATTCAAATTCGGCTTTCAGAACTCTCATTATTTCTTTTATTGTTTCTTCTTCCAAATCGGTTCGTTTCACTAAATCGGACACTGATAAATCAAGTACACTTTTAGCAGTATCGCAACCAATGGCTTTTAATTCGTCAATAACCCAACCCTCAATTTCATCGGAAAATTCTGACAAATCAACGTCCTCATCGTCTTCCGTCGATTCGCGGTAAACATCAATTTCATAGCCGGTAAGTTGACTGGCTAATTTGATGTTCGAACCACCTTTCCCAATGGCCAAAGAAACCTGATCGGGTTGCAAATAAACCTCTGCGCGCTTGTCGGTTTCATTGAGTTTAATTTGCGAAACTTTTGCAGGACTTAATGCCCGCTGAATATAAAGCTGTGTGTTTGTAGTATAATTGATAACATCAATGTTTTCATTTTTCAATTCACGCACAATGCCATGAATCCTTGAACCTTTCATTCCAACGCAGGCTCCAACCGGATCAACCCGCTCGTCGTAGGATTCTACGGCAACTTTGGCCCGTTCGCCAGGTATGCGTTTAATGTTTTTTATCATAATCAGGCCATCGAAAATCTCAGGCACTTCCATTTCAAATAAACGCTCCAGAAAAGTAGTACTGGTTCGCGAAAGAACAATCAAAGGGGAACTGTTTCGCATCTCAACCCGAACCACAACAGCACGAACCGTATCGCCTTTACGGAAATAATCGGAAGGAATTTGTTCTGTTTTAGGAAGAATGAGCTCATTTCCCTCATCATCCACCACCATAATTTCCTTTTTCCAAACCTGATACACCTCACCAGTAATTATATCACCAATGCGATCTTTGTATTTTCCAAAAATATTGTCTTTCTCTAACTCTAAAATACGAGATGTCAAATTTTGACGTAATGCAAGAATTGCCCTTCGCCCAAAGTCGGCAAGTTTTACTTCGTCGGTAACATCTTCACCAATCTCATAGTCGTTATCGATTTTTTTTGCGGCAGTTAGTGTTATCTGAATGTTTGGATCCACTATTTCAGAATCGGCAACTACTTCCCGGTTTCTCCAAATTTCAAAATCCCCTTTATCGATATTAATGATGATATCAAAGTTTTCGTCTGTTCCATACTTTTTTACCAAAATGCTTCTGAATACATCTTCAAGCACTCTCATCATGGTTGGTCTGTCAATGTTCTTTAAGTCCTTAAACTCCGAAAACGTGTCTATCAAATTCAAATTTTCCATTTTTCTGTTAATTTAACTCCCGTTAAAATATTATTATCTCTTTTACTGATTTTGTATGTGAAAAATCAATGGTTTTTTCCTTTTCAACTATGATTGGACGTTTAGCACCAAGCGGTTTTTCTTTTACGGAATAAACAATAGTAAAGCCCGTATCGGATACATCCTTTAAAGTGCCTTGAATTTTTACTCCATTTAAAAAAAGAACTTCAATGGTTCCTCCAATTAATTTTTTATATTGCTCAATAACTTTAAAAGGGTCGCCAATGCCTGGAGACGAAACTTCTAAAGAATAATCTTCCACTTCCCTGTCAATTGATTCCTCAACAAACCGGCTTATTTCAACACATTGATCGATGCTAATTCCTTGAGGAGTATCTAAAAAAATATGGACTTGATTCATAGTATCCACTTTAATATCAACCATGAAAATATCAGATCCCTGAATTTTTTCAGCTACAAGTAGTTCAATTTGTTTGGCATCAATCATATTATCTGCAATAAAACAGGGGACTTCCGGTCCCCTGATGTGTTCAATCCCCACAATAATTGGCTGCAAAATTAAAAATAATTATCAGAATAACCAAATATTCGCTTGAAAATTAACGCCTTTAGGCAAGATACCATTCTTTTTAATCGGTAAACTTTATTGATTGTGCTCAATTTTTACCAAAATAAATTTCTATGTAAAATGAATGTCTTATTTTCGTACCAAATATTCTTACCCACATGATGCTATTCGATTCAAACATTCCTATTAATAAAAAGAAAATTGTTAATGACCCCGTTTATGGATTCATTTATTTTCCGGCGAATAAAGTGTTCGATATTGTTGAGCATCCTTGGTTCCAGAGGCTTCGCAGAATCAAACAATTAGGATTGACAGACATGGTTTATCCGGGAGCCCGGCATACCCGTTTTCACCATGCTTTGGGAGCCACACACTTAATGGCAACAGCTTTAGAAGTACTCCAATTTAAAGGCCATGCTATCTCAGCCGAAGAAGCTGAAGCTGCTATTCTGGCAATTTTATTGCACGACATTGGCCATGGCCCTTTTAGCCATGCGTTGGAAAATCAAATTGTTAAGGTAACCCACGAGGAACTTTCCCTGATTTTTATGGAAGCGCTTAACCAAGAAATGGGGGGCGCTTTGGATATGGCTATAGAAATATTTACCAATCGGTATCATAAAAAGTTCCTTCATCAGTTGGTTTCCAGCCAACTCGATGTGGATAGGCTTGACTATTTGATGCGCGACAGTTTCTTTACAGGTGTTTCCGAAGGTATTGTCAGTTCCGACCGCATCATTAAAATGCTTGATGTAGTAAATGATCAACTGGTGGTGGAGCAAAAAGGCATTTATTCCATTGAAAAATTTCTTATCGCACGGCGTTTAATGTATTGGCAGGTGTACCTACATAAAACAGTGCATGCGGCAGAGCAGCTGGTATTGAGCATACTCAAACGTGCTAAGGTCTTGGCCAATCAAGGTGTTGATTTATTCGGAACTCCGGCATTTCGTTACTTTTTATACAATAATCCGGGATTTGCAGAATTCAAAAATACCACTCCATCAAATGGAGGAAAAACCACACTGGAACTTTTTGCTCTTTTAGACGATGATGATTTAGTATCAGCAATTAAAGTCTGGACAGAACATTCCGATAAGGTATTGTCGATACTTTGCAGAAATTTTGTCAACCGACGTTTGTTTCGGAATATAGTGCAAAACCAACCATTCAAGCCTGAATTAATTGATAAGGTGATTGAAAAAGTGGCCAATTTATATTCACTTACAAAAGATGAAGCATCTTATTTTGTGATTTCAGATACCATTGAAAATAATGCTTACAGGCAGGAATCGGATCAGATTTTTATAAAAGAAAAAGATGGAAAAATTACTGAAATAGTGAACATTGCCGATATGCTTAATATAAAAGCCTTATCGGGAACTGTTTCAAAATACTTTTTGTGTTACCCAAAAGAAATCGTGTTCTGAATTTGAAAAAGATCCAAGTTTAAAAAATGGTTTACTGCCAATATTTAAGAAATATTCAGGTTTGTTTTATAGCTTTGTCGCAAAATTTATTATTTGTTTAATTATGGAG
>JAIFNJ010000164.1 GCA_020047835.1 Bacteroidota bacterium | reverse complement strand
CCTATATCATTTTGCCCTGGTTTGGTTTTACTATGAATATGCTGGTAATGTTCTCCTTCATTTTTGCCTTAGGAATTGTAGTTGACGATGCCATAGTGGTAATTGAAAATACACATCGCATATTTATGAAAGGCAAACTGGATATTGTTACAGCAGCAAAATTTGCGGCGGGCGAGGGATTTGTTCCCATTTTGGCAGGGACCTTAACCACATTGGCTCCTTTCTTTCCTTTGTTATTTTGGCCTGGTGTAGTAGGTGAATTTATGTATTATATACCTGCAACACTTATAATTACCCTTTTTGCATCACTAATTGTAGCTTATATTATTAATCCGGTATTTGCAGTACAGTTTATGAAACGCGATGAGGAAGATATTAGAGCAACATCGCGAAAAACATTGGTTCGGGTGACCGGAGGATTGGTAATTTTTGGAATTCTTATGCACTTGGCAGGAAAACCATTTTGGGGTAATTTATCAGCCTTATTTGCCATTTTGTATTTGATGCATAATTTGTTTATGTATAAAATATTGCACCGATTCCAGAAAGTAATCATTCCGGGAATGCTCGATAATTACGAAAAATTGGTGGGCTGGATCTTGCAAAAACGACGCCCTCAAGCCTTACTGTGGGGAGTTATTGCCTTATTTGTAATTACAATGTTCATTACCGCTATGTATAGTCCAAAAGTGGTTTTCTTCCCCGATGGGCAGCCAAGTTCCATTTACACCTATATTAAATTACCCGTTGGTACAGATATTACGGTAACCGATTCAGTTTCTAAAATTGTGGAAAAACGCATCATGGCAGTTTTGGGTAAAGATAATCCCATTGTGGAATCGGTGGTATCAAATGTAGCTTTAAGTGCATCCGATAATCCATTCGATGGAGGAACCATTACATCACACAAAGCAAAAGTGGGTGTCAATTTTGTGGAGTTTGCCAAACGCAAAGGGGAAAACACCAACGACTATATGGAAAAATTCCGCATGGCCGTTAACGATATTCCCGGTGCCGAAATCAATGTTGATAAAGAAGCCATGGGACCTCCAACCGGGAAGCCCGTGAATATAGAAATTAGTTGCGATGATTTGGATAAGCTTATGGCTACTTCTGAAAAGTTAATCCTATACCTTGACTCGTTGAAAATCCCGGGATCGGACAAATTCAAAACCGATTTTGAGAGCACTAAACCTGAAGTGGTAGTTGATATAAACCGCGTTAGGGCTAACCTGCAAGGCATTTCTACCGGACAAGTTGGTTCTGAAATACGAAGTGCTGTTTATGGAAAAGAAGCCTCAAAATATCGTGAAGGTGAAGAGCAATATCCCATTCAGTTGCGCTTTGAAAAAGAACAGCGTGAAGATTTGGATCAATTAATAAACCTTTACATCACTTATCGTGATATGAATACGGGAATTTTACGTGCCATCCCTCTGTCGGCGGTAGCAAAAATAAAATTCCAAAATTCGGTGGGAAGCATTTCACGATTGAATTTAACCCGTGTAATAACCGTTAATTCTAACGTACTTACTGGCTATACCGCCAATGAGGTGGTAGCAGCGGTAACCCGGAGTCTTCCGAAATTTGAAAAGGAAGAAGGGGTTGATATCCGCATCACCGGCGAGCAGGAAGATCAGAAAGAAACATCTGACTTTTTGGGCAAAGCGCTGCTATTATCACTTTGTTTAATTATGTTTATTCTTATAACTCAATTTAATTCGCTATCAAAACCGGTAATCATTATTTCCGAAGTTGTATTCAGCATAATTGGAGTTCTTTTAGGTTTTGTGTTTACCGGAATGTCCATTTCAATTATCATGACAGGGATGGGAGTGGTTGCACTGGCAGGAATTGTAGTTCGGAACGGAATTTTGTTGGTGGAATTTACCGATGTGCTCATCGATAAAGGGTACAAACCTAGGGATGCCATTATTCAGGCAGGTAAAGCCCGGATAACCCCGGTAATTTTAACAGCTACTGCTACTATTTTAGGGCTTATTCCATTAGCTATTGGGTTTAACATCGACTTTGTAGGCTTGTTAACCAGCTTTGAACCTCACATCCATTTTGGCGGCGATAACGTGGCATTCTTTGGACCATTGGGCTGGACCATTATTTTTGGTCTTACCATTGCAACCTTTTTAACACTGCTTTTAATTCCGGCTATGTATTACATAATGTATTCCGGTAAAATCGCTTTAAAAAGGAAACAACATGTTTTGAAATATTCTGAAAATAAATTCAAAGATTTGTTTTAATCGTTGAAACTAAACTAGTAAAAACCCGAGGTTCTGCTTCGGGTTTTTTGTTGGTATCAGGCTTTTGATTAACTAATAAATATGCTCATCTTTGGGGCAAAATTTAAGATTCAATGAAAAAGACCATTATCATATTACTTTTGGCATTTGCAGTAATTGTGGGTATTCAGGATTTCCTGAACAGCCGAAGAAAAAATAATGCGAATAAACCACGTAATTACACGGTAATAGTATCACTCGATGGCTTTCGCTGGGATTATGATTCAAAAGTTGCTACTCCTTCCTTAGACTATATTACACAGCATGGCGTAAAAGCCGATGGTTTGCAACCTTCTTTTCCTTCAAAAACCTTTCCGAACCATTATACCATTGCCACCGGTTTGTATCCGGGAAACCATGGATTGATTTCAAACAGCTTTTATGCTTCCGATATCAATGACTATTATTCAATTGGTAACCGCCAAAAAGTGGAAGATGGCCGTTTTTATTTAGGCGAACCTATTTGGGTTACCGCAGAGGCTCAACAGGTAAAAACAGGTTCCTATTTTTGGGTGGGCTCCGAAGCCAAAATTAAAGGCTACCAACCCACATATTGGAAAAAGTACGAACACAATTTTCCGTATAACCAAAGAGTTGATTCAGTGATAGCTTGGTTAAATAAACCCTATAACGAACGCCCGCATCTGATTATGTGGTATTTAGACAAAACCGATGGAGTAGGTCATGATTTTGGTCCTGATGGTCCTCAGATACAAGAAGCTATTTCAATGCTCGATAGTGTTATGGGCTACTTTGTTCAACAAATGAGCCAGTTATCAATAAAAGATTCAATTAATTTCATCGTTGTTTCTGACCATGGTATGGGGAAATTAGATACTTTAAAAGTTGTTTATTTGAATGATTATTTAAAACCAGCTTGGATAGATACCGCAATTGGGAATAATCCAGCCATTTTAGTACATCCGGCAAAAGAATGCAAAGATTCTATTTTGAATGCCCTAACAGAAGTGAACGGTATAAAAGCATGGAATAAAGCCGATCTTCCAGAACGGTTTCATTACAAACAAAGCAATCGGGTGCCTGAAATAGTTATTGTAGCAGACAGTGCCTGGAGTGTAACCTATTCCCGCAAAAAGAAAAATCATTACGAAGGTGGAACGCATGGTTACGACAACCAGAACAAAGATATGTACGGTATTTTCTATGCTATGGGTCCTGACTTTAAACAGAATTATAAGACAGGCCTTTTGTATAATGTCGATATCTATAATTTATTAGCCAAGCTACTTGAAATTAAACCGGCTCCAAACGATGGACAACCTGAAAGGATAATGCAAGTATTAAAGGAAAAGAATAAAAAATAGTGTAATAAAACAATAGGTCGTTTGGAAACTAACTTGCATTTAATGAACAAGTTAAACTATAGTATGCAGATATATCGGGAACGCAACACATTATTTAATCCCTATCAATCTGATAAACTTTATCATCTATTGAAGTACATGCTTAAAAGCCCTTCTTTTTTCCAACAATTGAAAAGCCGAATAAATTTGAGTTGGTAATTTTAACATCACTATAATCATGTTTCACAAACCAGCACTCTACATCCTGCGGCTGGTGCTCATAGCGGTAAAATGGACTCAGTATGTCGAGCAAGTCAATCATTATTTCGCGCCATGACATTTTTTTTCCTTTAAGGGCCAAGTAAAATTTGTATATGGGCAAAATGGTAAAAAAATAAAGCCAGAATTGCAGCCGTACCGAAATATGCCGGGTAAACTTACGTGCAAATAGGATTGTATTATGCAGTAACGAAGGAATAGGCTGGTATAACCATACGGTTAATTTACCTCCTGTCTTTACCAGTTCCTGAATTATTCCAAACGACAATTCGGTATTGTTTGTATGGTGTATCACACCGCTCGAATAAACAATATCGAACAGGTGGTGCTGAACAGGTGGAAATTGTAGGTCGGCTTGTACAAAGTGGATCTTTTCGTTTTTGCATTCCTTATAAGCAACTTCAATGCTTAAGCTCATATCAAGGCCCACCACTATAGCCCCAGCATTGGCCATAAAATGTGACGAATAACCATGACCGCAGCCAATGTCAATAGCCAGGAGCCCATGTAAGCTATTTGGTTCATCAAGTTCGGTAAACAATTCATTTTCGAATTCCGACATATTGTTATGCCATATTTTTGTTTCATTACTTTTAAGCAACCCCCATTCAAAGCCAAAGCTTTTACGAGTAGGTTTGTTCATTTTGTACCTCTCGCTAATTATACCGCCATACTTTTCGATAAGAGCTTTTTTGCGTTTTTCAAAATCGGGTAAGTATTTTTTAAAGAAATCGGAAAAAATGAGTACACTTTCCAATTGCATGCGCGGAATACCATTTATAATGGGGAAGAAAAAACCCGCTTCGGAAAAAAGAATGGCATTTTTTATCTCTTTTATTGTTTTTGAACTGTATTGTTTTTCATAGTAATCTATAACTTCAATAGTAAGTCTTTTGCCTGAAACCGGGCAGCGGAGATAATCTAATAGGGAAGATTGCATAAATTAGAACTATTGCATTAAATTATTTAACCCGCATCAATCCGAAAAGCCGTATCATCCAATTAGGTAATGGTTTTTCACCCCGTTTTCTTAAATCCAGATACCAGCCTAATTTTTTAAGCAAAGGTATTTTATGGGTTTCCACAAATTCTATTAAGGTACCTTCGGGAGCCTGAATGTAAGCAAAATTACCGGCGGCTTCACCCATATCGAAGGTTTCCATTGCTGAAGCGCTATCTACCGTAAATGGGAATCCTTTTTCCTTCACTTCCTGACGTAATTCATCCATGCCATTGATATCAAAACAAAGGTGGATAAAACCTGGGTCACCCCAAATACGGCCTTCAAAGGCATCGCGGGGTTCGCGGTCAATTACCTGAACCAATTCAATTTGTGAAGGTCCAAACATGGGGCTGAAGGTACCGTTTCTTTTTGCAGAATGCGTAAGTAAAATCCTGCGGTAGGTATTTTCACATCCAGGAATACCAGCCCAATCGGTAAATTTATCTTGTTGATCAAAAATTATTGTATCATAACCTAAAATGTCACGGTAAACCTTGAGGCTTTCGTCCATATCTTTAACTCCAATAACGGCACCAAATATTCCTCCGTTAACCGAGCGCTGTTTCGAAAATAAAAAGGGGTCATAAACTATTTCCCATACATTGTTATACAAATCCTTAATATAAAAATGTTCGTTGCCAGCGGGGTTTTTATCGATGGGGGAAAGTATTTCAAGGTTCCATTCGTTGAATTGCTTAAACGCTTTGTGAATGTCAGATGATTTGAGTTTACCGATGCAAATACCTAAATCGCCCAATTGCACTTCAAATGTTGGCGGAACGGGTGTTTTCCCGGTATGTTGCCAAATTTCAAAACCACCGCCCCCTTCTAAGTTCAGTGCAAGAATGGCATGACGTTCTCTAGGTTGTCCAGCAGTATGAGGCAACATCAGTTCGGCCAAAGCGGCTTCTTCAAACATTTTAATGTCCATTCCAAAATAGGTGCGGAACCATTTAAATCCTTCCTGTACACTGGTTACCCCTACTCCTAGTTGTTGTATCCCATTAATCCTCTTTGCCATATCGTAAGTTTGTTATCTGAATAATTTGAAAAATCGTTGCTTAATTAATTACATAGGTTTTAAGGTCCGAGCCATTTTAAAATATAGCGACGGTAAATATTTCTTAATCTTCAGCATTAGCAATTCGCTTCCACCAACGGGTATTTCATGTTTTTCCTTGCGTAATCCTTTCAGAATTTGTTGAGCCGCCTTTTCAGGAGTAATCCCATTGGCTTGCCCTGCATCCATTTTACCGTGTTCGCGGCCATCTTTTTCGATGGCAAATTTTGAAATATTGGTTTGGATGCGGCCACCAATTAACATACTGACTTTAATATTGTTTTTGTAGTTTTCAGCTTGTACCGTTTCAAAAAAACCGTGAAGGGCATGTTTCGATGCGGAATAAGCCGAACGGTATGGAAACCCGAATTTACCCACCAAGCTTGAAGCTGCAGCCAGTTGGCCTCCCCCGTTTTCAATAAGGTGCGGTAGAACAGCTTTGGTAAGTGCCACCACACCAAAAAAATTGATTTCCATTATCTTGCGGTCGTTTTCCAACGGGGTTTCAGTTACCAACGAACGCTGACTGATTCCCGCAAATTGGTACAACCCATCAATTTTAAATCCTTCGGAAATTACCTGTAGAGCTTTTTCAGTAATG
>JAIFNJ010000118.1 GCA_020047835.1 Bacteroidota bacterium | reverse complement strand
ATTGCGGTGGAACCTTAACCAAAGATGCGAACGGGAAGATTGTATCCGCTTTTCCAAATGCCGATTTGTGGGTAAGCAGGGTGCATTGGGAATGGGCAACAAAACCCAATAGGAGGGAAGCTCCGGCTTTTCCGGCTGAGAATATTTTACCCATGTTAGATACTGGGAAGTTGCACCTTATTGAACAGGAGGGAGAATTGTTCCCTGATTTCTTTGTGCTTTTTGCTCACGGTCATACAAGGGGTCAGATGATTCCAGTTATCGACTACAATGGAACAAAATTGGTTTATTGTGCCGACTTGATTCCCACAATGGCCAATGTACCCTTATCCTTTATATCAGCGTTCGATCTTTTTCAATTGGATGTTCTCGATGAAAAAGAAAAACTGTTGGAAGCTGCAGTGGAGCATAACAAGAAAAATGCTAAAGGTATTGTTGTTAAAGAGCAGTTCCGCTTGGCTGATTTTACTAATAAATAGATGTTGATACTTTGAGGTAAAACATGTAACTTCGGAGTATGATAGCTTATAAAAAGATTCGATAAAACGATACCAATGGTATTGATTTTATAGCTATCGCCGGGTAAACCAATCGAATAAAAACATGAATATTATTGAAGTAAAAGATAAACGCACAAAGCGGCAGTTTCTTGAAGTACCAAAGCGAATGTATAAAGGTGATAGCAATTGGACATGCCTTTTGGACGTTGAAATTGAAAGCATTTTTGATCCAAAACATAATTCATTGTTCAATCAGGGCGAAGCGTGTCGATGGTTACTATCCGACGGAAACGGTGTTAATTTAGGAAGGATAGCTGCTTTTTACAATCTAAAAAAGGCAAACCATTCCAGTAACGGACAACCTACCGGAGGAATTGGCTTTTTTGAATGCATTAACAGTCAGGAAGCGGCCAATAAGTTATTCGATGTAGCAAAAGCCTGGCTGGTTTCCAAAGGAATGGAAGCCATGGATGGGCCCATTAATTTTGGTGAAAACTATGTCCATTGGGGTTTGCTGGTTGAGGGATATATGCATCAGGGATATGGAATGCCCTACAATTTTCCGTATTACAAAAGCTTATTCGAAAATTACGGCTTTCAAACCTATTTTGAGCAATACAGCTATCATGTTGACCTTACTAAACCATTGCCAGCAAAACAAGAATCATTTGCCCGTTTTGTGATGCGCAAACCCAATTTTAGATGGGAACATTTTCAAATGAAGCATCACCAAAAATACATTCAGGATTTAGTAACCATTTTTAATACCGTATGGTCCGATTTTCATGAAGATTATACTCCGATTACTTATCCCGAGTTTGAACGGGTATTTTTAGACGCTAAAATGCTCCTAAATGAAGAGTTGATTGTTTTTGCCTACGATGGTGATCGACCCATCGGGATGATTATTTGTTTTCCCGATTTTAATCAGGTATTCAAGAAATTAAAAAATGGAAGGTTGAATCTCCTCAATAAAATAAAACTTTTATATTATAGAAAAAGAAGCGTAACCCGTGCTAGGCAATTAGCTTCGGGTGTGATTCCCGAGTATCAGAAAGCCGGAATTATTGGCCCTCTATTTCTAAAAATGATTGATGCCTGCCGAAAACAAGGATATACTGAGTTGGAAACAAGTTGGGTAGGTGATTACAACGATACGGTAAATAAAATGTATGAGCTGATGGACAATGCTACCAAAACAAAGACTCACATAACATACCGGTATTTATTTGACAGGGAAAAACCATTCAAACGGTTTACCAATGAAGCATCAAAAAAAGTGCGTCAGCAGGAAATAAAAACAAAAGAATAAAAAACAAATAGTTAATGCCGAATTATTTTGTTTTTTGGATTCTTAATTTTACTTTTGCCAACCAATTTATAATGATTGAATAATTAAATAACTATTAAGATGAAAAAGGGAATACATCCTGAGAATTATCGCCTTGTTGTGTTCAAAGACATGTCAAATGGTGAGATGTTTCTTACCAAAAGCACTATCAACACAAAAGATACGATAGACATGGAAGGAACCGAATATCCATTAGTGAAGCTTGAAATTTCAAGTGCATCGCACCCATTCTTCACCGGTAAAATGAAACTTGTTGACACCGCTGGCCGTGTGGATAAATTCCGCAACCGCTACGCAAAACATGGTGAAAAGAAATAAGTCAAAGATACAGGCATAAAAAAAAGCTGCTCCATAATTGGGCAGCTTTTTTTGTGATAGTAAATCAGTAGCTAAGCAATTTATCTTATCTTGTAAAAAAAAATAATACTGTTTTTATATGCTTTCGATTAAAAACTTTGTTTGGATGGATAGATTTAAATTTGTTATGGCTTTACTTTTATATGCTATGCTGCTTGCTGGATGTAATAAAAATGATAGTGTAGCAATTACCCCTGATCCTAAACCAGGAACTAAGCCCATTCCAGAGGATACTACGGAGAGAAAATTTATATGGTCTGTTGGGATTTATAGAGGGAGTTCTCCCTTTCAATTGGATGATTTTTCAGATGCATTGAATCCAGTAATTTCAGCCGAAAATGTAATAGATATTGATGCTAAATTTGTAGCAGATCCGTTTGTAATTCATGACGATTCCAGCTTTTATATGTTTTTTGAAGTATTAAGTAAGAATTCATTTAAAGGTGAAATTGGATTCGCAAAAAGTTCCGATGGCCTGCAATGGGACTATCAACAAATAGTTTTATCCGAGCCTTTTCATTTATCCTATCCGTATGTTTTTAAAAGCAATAACGAATTTTATATGGTTCCCGAATCTCATATAGATTCTTCAGTAAGGTTATATAAAGCTTCAAATTTTCCCTACCAATGGGAATATGTGGGAAATTTAGTTGAAGGAGCTGATTTTGTAGATCCTTGTGTGGTTTTTTATAATAAAATGTGGTGGTTGTTCGTATCAAAAGCTTCGAGTACCGTATTGCATCTTTATTATTCCGATAAATTGGATGGCGAATGGAAGGAACATCCTCAAAGCCCTATTGTTACCAACAGTTATCATTTTGCAAGACCTGGAGGGCGAATGTTTTTATATGATAGAAATTTATACCGCTTTAGTCAGGACGATGCTCCTTTTTATGGTGTTCAGGTTTGGGCATTTAAAATTACTGAACTAACAACTACTGAATATGGGGAGAAAATGGTTTCCGACCAACCAATTATTAAAGCGGGTAATGCTCCCTGGAATATATATGGAATGCACCAAGTAGATATTTTTATGCAAAAAGAAGGGTTTTGGTATGCGGTGGTTGATGGCTATTATTAATACTCTGGGTATTCAATACGCTTTATTTCGGTTGCCAAATCAATGGAAAGTTGAATGGCACTTTCTTTTTGCAAATGACTCCCATCGTAAGTATCGTAATCATTGATATTGAATTCAAGCCATTTTCCACCGGCCTCAATGAATTTGGATTTAACCAACGTTTCATTATAGCCACTCAATGAATCTTCAAGGGCAACCATATTATGAGTGGTAGGTGGCCGAAACCCAAAAACTACAACTCCTTGGTTCGTCCATAATTTTACCTGATTCAATACTATTTGGAGATTTTTTTCTGTAACCTGATTGTTGATAAACCGGGTACTATAAGATTTTATAGCTGCTTCAAGCCATGGCTTGTCTTCAAAGGATGCTACCCATCCTGTATAAGTGTATTCTTGGTGAAATGAGGTTTTGAACTCTTTTCCTTTAATTTTTTGGTTTATTTGGTCGAGTGTAATTGGGACAAAAAATTGGAAAACCGGCTTAAAATAGAGCAGCTCAATTAGTTCTTCCCGTTTGGTTTCTAATTCAAAGTTCATGTGGTAATTGTGCATCCCTTCAGCTGTTAGGGTTAAAGGAGTTAAACCCAGAACCACCATTTTTTTTGGAGCATCATAGTCTATGCGTTTATCAATTTGCTTCAACATAATTTCATCGAAACCAGCACTGCCATAAGCAAAATTTGTTATTGATATTTCAGGTAAGATTTCTTGCATGGCTTGGGGTGCTAATCCACGGTATATTCTGGAATCGCCACACAATATCATTTGGTATTTGTTTTTATCAAAGGTCTTCTTTTTCCAAAAGCTATTATTTTCTATTACCCTTGTTTCATCAGTCTTTGGTGAAAGGGTATGGAATAGTATAATGAAAACCAAAAGAGCAGGTATCAACCAAAGGATACGCTCTTGTAATAATTTCTTAAAATTGAAAATAGATGAACTCATGTCCTTTGCCTCTTAAAAAAATAGTTACTGCAATCAAAAAAGCTATTAAAAACGTTTCAGCAAATTTTAACCGGATTGGGTTCTTAAATAGATTCCGCATCTTGATCCGATAAAATAAATATTCAATTAGAAGGGCTACTATCATAAAATAGAACCCATTTCTAAGGTCAGAGGTTATTTTAAATTCGGTACTTGTATTGAACGATAGCATATTTTTTAAAATTGTTAAAGCATCAGCAAATGTTTGTGCCCGAAAAAAAACCCAGGCTAAAAGTACCTGAAACATTACCAAAAAAGTAGCTAACCATTTAAGATGTAATTGACGCATAATTTTGGGCCACTTTAAAATGCGTTCTATACTTAAGTAAAAAGCATGCAGCCAACCCCAAATGATAAAATTCCAGGAAGCACCATGCCAAAAACCTGATACCACCATGGTTATCCACATATTCAAATGGCTGCGGAATTTTCCTTTTCGGGAACCTCCCAAAGGAATGTAAACATAGTCGCGGAACCAAGTGGAAAGGCTTATATGCCAATTTTGCCAAAACTGTTTAATAGAACTCGAAAGATAGGGGTGGTTGAAATTCATTTTAAAATGAAACCCCATCATTTTTGCCAAACCTCGGGCAATATCAGTATAACCACTAAAATCGCAATAAATTTGAAAGGCAAAACCTAATATAGTGAGCCACCAATAAATAGAGGATTGGGTTTGGTTCACATCGGCAAAAGCCGTATTTACCATAGGTGCCAAATTATCGGCCAGCACAACTTTTTTAAAAAATCCAAAGGCAATTAATTTGATACCATGCCAACGCTCTGTTTCAGTAGTTGGTTTCATCCGAACTAATTGTGGAATTAAAGTTGATGCTCGGACAATAGGGCCTGCAACTAATTGAGGGAATAAAGATAAGTATGCGAAAAAGTGAAAAACATTTCGGGTTGGTTTTAAGTATCCTTTGTAAACATCAATGGTATAACTCATTGATTGAAACGTATAGAAGCTGATACCTACCGGAAGTATATATAAAAAATCAGGGATGTTTTGGGTAAGGGAGACCTGAATTCCAACTACTTGGAGTAGCAATTCTAACTGGCCAAAAATGAATCGGCTGTATTTGAATGCAAAAAGGGTTCCTAAATTGCCTAGGAGCGAGACTACTAAAAAATGAGTTCTATATTTATGGTGTTTTTCAATAAGCAGAGCAGCAATGTAGTCAATCAATCCGGTGCCAATAAGCAGAAATAAATAGCGCCAATCCCACCATCCATAAAATACAAAGGAAAATAGTGTAATATATATCCATGCTAATTGAATCTTTTGTTTCTTTACAATCCAGAAAAAACAGAAAAACAAGGAAGCAAAAATCAGAAATACCAGAGAATTAAAAAGCATTAGACAATTTTTAAATGCCAAATGTAATTAATTCAACTTTTAATACATAAATGAATCTTAAAATTTAAGAAAATAATGGTCAACAGGCTTAAATTTATTTTTAGATTACTTCTTTATTTATCCATTCTGTTTGTAGTTTATTATCTCTATAAATTTGATTTTTTATCGTTAAGTGGCCTCCATATTGACATTCCATTTGCAGTGCTTTCGGTGCTACTTTTGTGGGTTGGGTTTTATTTGAGCACACAAAGCTGGAAAGTAAGTCTTAACACTCATGGGTTTAAAATTAGCCGCAAAGAGGCCATTTATTCGCATGGTATATCCGTATTTGCTAAATACATGCCGGGAAAAATATGGGTAATTTTAGGAAGGGCTTCCATCATTTCCGAGAAAGGATTGCCATTAATGCAATTAGCTGCGGTTTCACTTCGCGAGCAGCTGCTGTACCTTCTTCTTGGTTTACTAATCAGCTTAATTGCACTGCCGTTTTTATCGGTGAGTAGTTGGTTTTTTATTTTGGTATTGATAGGATCACTGGCACTGGGTTTGTTTTTGTTTTCGCATCGAGTACATAATTGGGGGCTAGTCTTATTCTTGAAGCTCTTTAAAAAGGAATTGGATATTCCATTTATACCTATGAAAGATGCTTTAACCATGACTGGAGCTATAATGAATTATTGGATTTTTTGGAGTCTGGGTTTTTACTTTTTAGTGAAAGCGTTGGCACCCGATGCCAGTTTTTTAGTTGCTTTGGCATTTCCCATGAGTGTGAGTTGCGGATTGTTAGCTATTTTTTTGCCTGGTGGAATTGGTGTGCGCGAAGGAATTATTGTAATGTTTTTAACATCCATGGGTCATAGCCCCGCGTTGGCCATAACTATTTCAATTATTCAACGGCTTTGGTTTATTAGCGGAGAAGTGTTTATATTTGGTTCAGCTCTATTATTTAAAAATAGAAAATAGCGAAACAACCATGCACTGCATTATAAAATAAGGACATGAATAAAAAATGGAGGTTCAATGAAAATCCAAGATATAATAATCAAAGGTTAACCAAAAAATATTCGAATGAAAATTAGCATTGTAATTCCCTCATACAATGAGGAAAATAATATTCCAATTCTTTTTAGCGATATTAAAAAGACCTTAAAAGGCGAAGATTTTGAATGCATTTTTGTGGATGATGGTAGCAGTGACCGGACATATAGTGTTATAAAAAGTCTTTCGGAACAGCACTCCGAAGTAAGAGGGATTTCTTTTTCACGAAATTTTGGACACCAGATAGCATTATTGGCTGGTATCAGCGAATCTACGGGAGATATTACCATTAGTATGGATGGCGAT
>JAIFNJ010000078.1 GCA_020047835.1 Bacteroidota bacterium | reverse complement strand
AACCGAAATTTGTTTTTGTAAGGACTTTTTTAATTAGTTTTCAGTTTTGAATTCCGCTTCTTAACTCCTTTTATCACTAAATAGACAACAAAACCAACACCGATTATAATAAAACCCCATGTAATTTCTCTAAAATAAACCTCCCACTGTTCAACCAAAATATAGCTCATTATTGCTAAGATGGCATTCCAAAGCAAACTGCCAATCGCTGTATAAAATATGAATTTTTTAAGATTCATTTTTGCAAGTCCGGCAGGAATTGAAATCAAATGGCGGATTCCCGGCAACAACCTTCCAATAAAGGTAGAGGTATTGCCATTGGTGCGAAAATATTCTTCGGCATTTTCTATTTTGGCCCGATTAATAAAAAACAGACGGGCCATCTTACTATCAGCCAAGGCATAAATTATTTTTCGTCCCAGATAAAAAGAAAGTACGTAATTGAATAATGCACCGATGATGCAGCCAATGGTTGAAAAAAGGATTACCAATCCAAGATTCAATTCACCCTTTGCAGCTAGGTATGCCGCTGGGGGGATAACCAATTCACTGGGAAGTGGAATAAAAGAGCTTTCCACAGCCATTAGCAAAGTTATGGTCAAATAATTGATATTCCCCATATACCATTCGAGGGTAGAGCTAAAAAGTTCAGAAATCATATATTTAACAGGATTATTGGTACAACAAATTTATCTTACCCCACAGTTGCGCGTGATATTAATTCCTATCAAAACGGGTACAGTCGTCAATGGAATCGATGTGTTTGGTGGTGTAAATCATCTCTTCAACAAAGTCCGGCGCACGGCGAACCCCTTCGCCAATATTTAGAAGAACCTTATCTCCATTTTTAATATGCCCTGCATGCAGTGATTCAAAAAATCCACCTACTGCAATAGCAGCAGCGGGCCCAATACGCACGGTGGTTTCAAAGGCAATTAATCGCGCTATATCAACCAAATATGCTTCGTTAAATTCAATAATTTCGCCATTGGTATCTTTCACCAATTTAGCAATTATTGGGTATGTGCCTGGTTTTCCGGTTGCTAAAGTTGGAACTGAAGTTTTTGGGTTATCATAAATTGGATAACTGGTAAGCCAGCCTTCGGGGAACCCTTCTTTTTTTGCTTTTACCCAACCATGGGTCATGGGCGCACAGCCACTGGCTTGAACCATAATAAAGCGGGGCATTTTATCAACCAATCCTAAACCGGCCAATTCTTTATAGGCTTTTTCAATAGCTATAGGACCAGTTCCACCACTCAATGCCTGAACATATACATTTGGCACTTCACCAATTTGGCGTAACCACTCAAATACCATGGTTTTTTTTGCCTCAACCCTCATGGGGTCAGTATTTCCACCTGACATTAGAATTCCGTATTTTGCGGAATATTCAGCAGCTATTTTTTTTGCCATGGCATAATCGCCATTCACCCGATAGATGCGTTGCCCATAGCTGTTAACTTCGGCTTCATTAGCCATCAATGCGTCGCTGGGAATAAATACGGATAGGCTGATGCCTGCCTCTGCCATGTAATGGGCAAATGCATTGGCAATATTTCCGGTGCTAGGCACACAGTATTCTTTTACCCCATTTTCTTTTAAAACGCTGGCTGCTACTGCTGCTGCCACGTCTTTAAAGGTGCCGGTTCCTTGATTTAAGTCGTTCCGATATGCATGAACCTTTATAGAAAGCTTGTATTTTTCAAAAGCATATTTCTCTAAAAACGCCCATTGCTCCAAAGGGATTGAACCTTCACCGCGGGAAATGATGTTGGCTTTATCGTTTAAAGGCAAAAAATCAAAATAGCGCCAAACACTGTTAGCTTCCTTACTCTCATCCTGCATCAGATTTTTTATCGACTTCAAATCGGCTGTATATTTCACATCAACAATGGTGCAACCACATTTTGGGCACTTTTGCATGTGTTGGAACCATTCTTTAAAATCGGGAACATCGTATCCACATTTAGTACAATGCAGATAAAATTTTTTGTGGGTCATAATCTAGTAAGTTATTCGAAGGGCTTACGCCATATTATTTACAATTTTCTGTATTTCAATCATTTGCTCCGCTTGAGGGTAAATGGTGTAAACCATTTTATAATTTTCCGAATCGAGGTCAAAAGCGATCTTGAACCATTCAACGCCTTGATCTAACTGGTCGGCTAATAAATAATACCCCGATAAAGTAAATATTAATTCAGCAAAATCGGGCATGTATTCCAAAGCTTCAGTTAACAGAGCAATAGAAACACCAATATTACCCATACGAGCGTTTATTTCGGCATTGGCGTACCATGCTTCAATGTCAAATCGATTGAATTTTGTGGTTTGATTAAAAGCGTCTATTGCTTTCTGGGTTTCACCCATTTTATCATACAATCCGCCTAGGGAAAACCAAGCGTCAGTATTTTCCTTGTCTAATGAAAGTGTTTTTAGATAAGCCTCCAATGCTAATTCGTTGTTATCAATATCTTCAAATACCAATGCTTTACCGTAATAAGCCTCAGCAAATTCCGGATTCTCCCTTATTATTTCATCAAAATAATCGAGTGCCTGATTAAACTCTTTAATTTGAATCAAACATTCTCCAATATAATATTTGGCAGTCAGGCTATTTTCGTGAATGGTCAGGTACTCTTTATAAACCGCTATGGCATCAAGGTGTCTTTCGGCGTTTGCTAAAGCATTTCCTTTATTAAACAGGGCGTCAAAATGATTACTATCTAAGGCAAGCGTAAATTCGTAGGCTTCAATTGATTTTTCGAATTGCCCCGCTTTATTATAGATAATACCTAAATTGTACCATACATTATCTGAAAAAGGGTTAATATCTAGATACTTTTCATAATATACAATGCTTTGATCAAAATCAGCCATTCTATCATAACAAGAACCGAGGCGGAATAAGAATTCTTCATCCTCGGGAAATTTTTCTAAGCCTAATAAGTAATATTTTATTGCCAACATAAAATTGCCGCTGTTTTCAAGGGCGTCACCAATACTAATATATACCTCATCGGGATCTTCAGATGAACCGGTTTCAATCGCTTTATCAAAGCTTATTTCTGCTTTATCCAGAAATCCTTCTAAAACCAATGCCATACCTTTAGTAATGTGGTATTCATGGTTGCTTGTTTGCATTTCAGGAACTTTATTTAACCATTTTAAAGCCTCTTTTGGAATTCCCCTGCCCACAAACAATTGAGCATTTTTTAATTTAAGTTCTGAAGAAGTAGGATGTATTTCGAGGGCATTGGTGCAAGCATTGTGGGCTTTTTTTAATTGGTTTCTATCAATATAATAGTTTACAATGTTTTCAAATTCCTCCACATCAAAATAGGTAAATATTCCGTTATTCATCATGGCCTCGTAACGTTTAACGCTCGATGCCATTTCCCTGTTTTCGTAATACTCTCCAGTCCGTTCCTGCATAGTAACTCTGTTTCTTCAAAGTGCGAAGATAGGATTATTCTGAAAACTACTATTAGTATTTTTTACTAAATAGCTCCAAATGCTGGGGAATGAACCTTAGTTTTTATCAACAGCTGCCTGTTAATTCATTTTTTTGAGGCAATATTTATGATTTCAGCAGAATTGGTGTATTCATTTTGAATCATTTGCAACCTATTTTCTACTTCAAATAATCTTATTTTGATGCTGATTTTCGGGATTAAAATAATAATCGGTAATCAAGGTTTTATTCTCATGCCTAAATATTGAAATATGTTCTTAAAAAGAAACCAATTCATAATTAAAAAAAACCGCTACCTTTTGCCATTGATTTATACTAAAATAAAATGAAAAACATCCATTCATTCCAAAGAATAGCAATTAGCTTTTCACTTGCCTTATTGTTCTTTCCAGTTATTCTTGCTGAATCAAAAGAAAAAGCTGAAAAATCGGACACGTTGGTTAACAGTCAATTGGTTTCAGGACTAAAACTCCGGAGTATTGGACCTGCATTTACATCAGGACGAATCGCTGACTTTGCCATAAATCCGAATAATTTTAGTGAGTTTTATATAGCCGTAGCCAGCGGAAACATTTGGAAAACCCAAAACAACGGGATCACATTTGAACCGGTATTTGATACCTACGGATCCTATTCCATCGGTTGCCTAGCTATGGATCATAAGAATACCAATTTGTTATGGGCAGGAACAGGAGAGAATAATCACCAAAGGGCTTTGGGATATGGCGATGGCGTTTACCTAACTCAAGATGGAGGAAAAACATGGAAGAATATGGGGTTAAAAAATTCCAGACAAATTGGAATGATATTAATTGATCCCCGCAACTCAAACACAGTTTATGTAGCAGCCGAAGGCTCTGTATGGGGGCCAGGCGGCGATCGGGGCTTATATAAAACTACGGATAGAGGAATTACCTGGAACCGGGTTTTATTTATCAGCGAAAACACCGGCATCAACAATATAATTTGTGATCCACACAATCCAGACATTTTATATGCCACCAGCGAACAGCGACGCAGGCACGTGCATACAAAAATTGGTGGAGGTCCGGAATCAGGCATTCATAAATCAGAAGACGGTGGAAAAACATGGAAAAAGCTTTCTTCCGGCTTGCCAACGGAAGATATGGGTGGAATTGGCATTGCCATTTCACCGCAGAATTCGGATGTTGTTTATGCCATTATTGAGGCAGCTAATAAAGCTGGGGGGTTTTATAGAACCACCGACCGTGGTGAATCGTGGACTAAAATGAGTGACCATACTGAAGCTGGTCAGTATTACAACGAGATTTATTGTGATCCGGTAACCTTTGATAAGGTGTATTCCGTTGAAACCTTTAGTAAATATACCCTGGATGGGGGAAAAACATGGAACTCAGTAAGTACTAAAGATCGTCACATTGATGACCATGCGCTGTGGATTAACCCAAATGACAACAAACACTTACTGATTGGTACCGATGGAGGAGTTTATGTTACTTACGATGGATGCGAAAACTGGCGACAATTCAGTAATCTTCCGGTAACCCAGTTTTACCGGGTTACGGTTGATAACGAAAAACCATTTTATAATGTTTACGGAGGAACTCAGGATAATGCCACATTGGGCGGTCCTACCAGAAATACCAGTGAATTTGGAGTGACAAGCGGCGAATGGATTGTCACCGTTTTTGGAGACGGATTTTGGTCCAGAGTAGATCCAACTGATCCTAATATTGTTTATTCTGAATGGCAGTATGGAAATGTGGTTCGATACGATAAAAAAAGCGGCGAACGGATACAGATTAAACCCCAACCCCAAAAAGAAGAATTAACCCACCGATGGAATTGGAATACGCCCCTGATTTTAAGCCATCATAATCCCCAACGAATATATATTGCAGCCAATAAGGTTTTCAGGAGCAACAACCGGGGCGATTCCTGGGAAACTATTTCGGGCGATTTAACCGCTCAATTTGACCGTAATCAGTGGCCGGTAATGGATAAGTTTTGGAGTATTGATGCGGTGGCAAAAAATGTTTCCACTTCACAATACGGTACCATTGTTTCGCTGGATGAATCGCCTTTAAACGAAAACCTGATTTATGCCGGAACCGATGACGGATTGATTCAGGTTACCGATAATTCAGGAACAACCTGGACAAAAACAAGCACTTTTCCGAATGTACCTGCAAACACCTATGTAAGCGATATATATGCTTCCCGTTTCGATGAAAATATAGTTTTTGCATCGTTCGACAATATTTTGCGCGACGATTTTAAACCCTATTTATTAAAAAGCTCTGATAAAGGAAAAACTTGGGTCAGTATTAGCTCCAACTTACCGATAAACGGAACGGTGCATACCATTGAACAAGATTTTGTAAATCCTGACTTGCTTTTTGTGGGCACTGAATTTGGGCTCTTTTTCACCATAAATGGTGGCAAAAACTGGGTGCAATTAAAATCAGGCTTGCCAACTATTTCGGTGCGTGATTTGACCATTCAAAAAGATGCCTGCGATTTGGTGCTAGCTACTTTTGGAAGGGGAATCTATATTTTGGATAATTACACTCCTTTACAAAGCCTAACTGAGGATTTAGCAAAAAAAGATGCACATCTCTTTCCCGTTAAAGAGGCATTACTTTATATGATTACCGATAAAATATATGGTCAGGGTGCAACGTATTTCGGTGCTCCCAATCCAGGTTTTGGCGCAACTTTTACACTTTATTTGAAGGAAGCTCCAAAAAGCAAAAAACAAATCCGCCAAGAGGCTGAAAAGGAATTATTTAAAACCGGAAAGCCCATCAACCAACCAACCTTAAAAGAATTGGAAGCTGAAGCCAATGAAGTGCCCGCCTACCTTTTAATTACTTTCCGTGATGACCAAAACAAGGTTGTTCGAACCTTTACCGAAAAACCAAGTTCAGGCATTCAACGCATGAACTGGGATTTAAAATACAATAAACCTGACCCAGCTAAAACCTTGGAAACATTCGATCCCTTATTAAAAAATGAAGGTGGTGTTTTTGTAATGCCGGGGATTTATTCCGTTGAAATTACTATGGTGTATCAAGGAAAGGTAACTTTATTGACTCCTGCAGAAAAATTCACCGTAGTACCTTTGAAAAATACAAC
>JAIFNJ010000222.1 GCA_020047835.1 Bacteroidota bacterium | reverse complement strand
AATAACTAAGAAAAACAGTCAACTAATTTCAGGACGCTTCACCAGTTCAACAAATTAATCTCAAGAACTTGGAATCAAATTCTTACTGAATTAAGAAAAGAAAATTTAAATATTGAACAAACGTTTCTAAAAACGGGCGATAAAGCAGACTGCCAAACATTTTTTATATCTTTGTGCCATACAAAAAAGGAACTATGCAAGTATTTTATACTCCCGATATTCAGAAAATAACCTACACATTGAATCCCGAAGAATCAAAACATGCAATCAAGGTTTTACGAATGGAAGCCGGTGATGAAATATGCATGGTTGACGGTCACGGTGGACTATATTACGGCATCATTGATGAACCGGATGCAAAAAGATGTGTCATCCGGGTTATTGAGAAAATTGAGCAATATGGCAGAAGAAACTATTCGCTGCATTTAGCCATTGCCCCAACAAAAAACATCGATCGCATGGAGTGGTTTATCGAAAAAGCCACAGAAATTGGATTCGATGAGATTACACCTCTCCTTTGCCAACGATCAGAGCGCAAATCGCTAAATACTGAGCGAATGGAAAAGATTGTTTTAGCGGCTATGAAGCAGTCCATTAAAGCTTATATGCCAGTAATTCATTCCATGACCAAATTCAGTGACTTTATTGAAAGAACAGAGGAAGCAACTAAGTTGATTGCCCATTGCATGGAAACACCGAAACCTTCCCTCAAATCGAAAGTGGCAGGTAAACAAAAATTTGTGGTACTTATTGGACCAGAAGGCGACTTTAGTGCTGAAGAGGTAGAAAAGGCAAAACTCAATGGCTATGAAGAGGTTCATCTAGGAAAAAGCCGGTTACGTACCGAAACTGCGGGAATACTTGCCTGTCATATTATTAACCTAATGAAAGATGAATAAATCAGTCATTGGATTTATTTTGAGTGGTTTAATACTATTTGGAGTGGTAGGTTACAGCCAGCCAGTAAAACTAGCTCTACTCAAATATAATGGTGGTGGCGATTGGTATGCAAATCCTACCTCATTACCAAACCTTATCAAATTTTGCAATGAACAATTAAAAACTGGCATAAACCCTGAACCAATGACAGTTGAGGTTGGCAGCTCTGAATTATTTAATTTTCCCTTGGCACACCTAACCGGGCATGGAAATGTTGTTTTCAGCGCGAGCGACATCCGAAACTTGAGATTATATCTGGAAGCCGGAGGTTTTTTACATATTGACGATAACTATGGCATGGATAAATACATCCGCCGGGAAATGAAACGGGTTTTTCCGGAATTGGAGTTTGTTGAACTTCCTTTCAATCATCCCATTTACCACCAACATTTTTCGTTTGAAAAAGGTTTACCAAAAGTTCATGAACACGACAACAAAGCACCACAAGGTTTTGGATTGATTTTTAAAAACCGGCTGGTTTGTTTTTATACCTATGAGTGCGATTTGGGCGATGGCTGGGAAGACTCAGAAGTTCACAACGATTCCAAAGAAATACATCAAAAGGCACTGCAAATGGGAGCCAATATTATTAGTTATGTTTTTAATCAATAATGGAACATGCCAGGAATTAAAATTGGATTTGATGCAAAAAGGCTATTCAACAATTTTACCGGTTTAGGCAATTACAGCCGTACTTTGGTTCGCAACCTTCATAAGTATTTTCCTGAAAATCAACTATTTTTGCTTACTCCAAAAGCTAATGAAACCAATGATACTAAAGAATTTTTTGATCCTACCTATGAGTTGATTCAACCCCACTTGATACCGGGTGGCTTTTGGAGGACATTTACTAGTGCCGCTGTTATAAAAAAACTAAATTTGGATATTTACCACGGTTTGTCGCACGAATTACCTGTTGGGATAAGAGCATCGGGAATCCCTTCGGTAGTTACCATCCACGACTTAATTTATAAAACTTTTCCAATCGATTTTTCGATCATTGATCGTAAAATTTACGATTTTAAATTCCGATATGCCTGTGAAAATGCCGATACAATTATTGCAGTAAGTGAAAGTACCAGAAACGACATTCAGAAATACTATAATATCCCAACCGAAAAAATAAAGGTTATTTACCAAAGTTGCCATAGTAACTTTAAACAATTCCATACCCAATCTCAAATTGATGAAGTGCTTTCTGCCTATGGACTACCAAAACAATTTATGTTATATGTTGGGACCGTAATTGAAAGAAAAAACTTATTGACCTTGGTGCAAGCCATCAATGAAATTAAAGACCAAATTAATATTCCATTGGTGGTTATAGGTAGCGGAAGAGAGTATTTGCAAAAGGTTACGAATTTTGTTTCCGAAAACCGGTTGGAAAAACAGGTAATCTTTACCCCACCCATTTTATTCCATCATTTGCCTGCACTATACCAACATGCACAAATGTTTATCTATCCTTCGGTTTACGAAGGTTTTGGGATACCTGTAATTGAAGCCTTATGGAGCCGCACCCCCGTTATCACTTCCAATTGTTCGTCGCTGCCCGAAGCTGCCGGACCCGGTGCTTTTTATTGCAATCCAAACGATAAAAATTCAATTGCTGAAGGAATACTAAAAATCAACACTCAACCTGAATATGCCAATCTATTAGCCTCCAAAGGATTCGATTATGTGCAACAATTTGATGATTTAAAACTCACCAATCAATTATTGGAGGTTTACAAATTAGTTTTAAGAACTAACTAATCCATTACAATAAAACAACTTAGTTAATAAAATGCCAACCTTATTATTGATTTAAAAAATCTTTTATTCCAATAAAAAAGCCCCAATAAAATAGGGCTTTATGTACACATATAGATAATGCTATGTTATTTATGCGAATTCATCTTTAGCTCAATATTGTTTTTAACCATATTTGCCAGGGTTTCATAGGAGTGATCTTGTGGATCAATTGGAGCCAAGAAATTAACCCGAACCGGTGCAAAAATCCTTGGAAAAATCCTTCCTGAAGGCAGTGCGTAATGTGCCCCACTTATTGCAACTGGAATCACGGGTACGCTTAATTCTTTACTCAAAATGGCAAATGTCTTTTTGAATTCACCCAAGCTACCATCCTTTGAGCGGGTACCTTCAGGGAAAATAATTACTTTTCGTCCCATTTTAAGAATTTCAGCCAACTTTTGAATTGATTCTTTTAGATCTTTGTTTACATCCATCACAACTACATTATTTCGATGTGCCCAAAAGCGAAGAAACCAATTGTTTACATGTTTCTTTTTAGCATAAAAATAAGTTGTCTTCATGGTTTTATTTCGTATTAGCGATGAAACAAACAACCCATCGAAAAAGCTTTGATGATTTGGAGCTATAATACATGGTCCATCAGGAATATTTTCGATACCATCCCCTTTAAATCTAAAATATATTTTAAAAAATACTTTCGATGAAGTATTAATCACCGACTGAGTAAACCATGCTTTTGGCATTTTAAAATGTATTTTTTCCTTAACAATGGCCGACCAATCAATATTCTCTACTTTATGCTTCAGTTTATTATCGGTAATAAAATCAACTAATTTACGAATAGAAGGAAATTTCAACAGTTTATCTTCATCAATCTTTATTCCAAAAGTATGGTCAATAAAATCAATCAAACTCAGTTTTCCTAAAGAATCAAGAGCAATATCAAATTCCAAATGATCGTCAGGAAACACTTCGGAACTGGTTTGGCTTTCAATAAACAGTTTAATGGTTTTGTATTCTTCGGAATCAGGTTCTTGCGTACTTTTTTTGTTTCTATTGGGTTGATCCAGTAATTCGGCCAATTTAAAGCGTTGAATTTTCCCTAATCGGGTTCTGGGGATATCGGTTTTAACTAAAGTAAACTGCATTACCCTTTTGTATGAACTCACTGATTGATTGTATTGTGGAAAAACTTTTTCTTTAAAAAATTGGATGGGATCTTTTACTTCTTCATTCGATAATTCATTATAATCGGGAACTATCATAGCATGTAACAAGTTATTATGTAAAAACACAGCCGCTTCACTAATAAAAGGAGATGTTTTTTCCAATTTATCTTCAATCTCAACCGGATTTATATTTTTACCGTTCGATAATACAATAATTTCCTTTTTCCTTCCTGTAATATAAAGAAAACCCTCTTTATCAAAATACCCCAAATCACCTGTATGCAACCATCCATTAATAATAATCTGGGCTGTTTCCTCCGGCCGATTATAATAACCTTGCATCACATTTGGACCCCTTACTACAATTTCATCGTTTCGTATTTCAACATCAACACCTTCAAGCACCTGCCCTGGTGTTCCTATTCTAGCTTTTCCGGGCCGATTAAAGGTTATCATGGGCGCTGTTTCAGTCATTCCGTACCCTTCAAGTACAGTAAATCCAATGTTGGTAAAAAAAGAACCAACCTCAGGGCTTAAAGCGGCACCACCTGAAACCATAATTTCCAAATGACCACCAAAACCAACATGCACCTTTTTAAAAATTTTCTTTGAGAATTTTTGATTTTTTAATTTTGATAATATTGCATAAAATACCCGACCGGCTAAGCTGGCAAATACTTTGGCTTTTAACCCCTTATAAATAACTTCGTACAAACGGGGTACGCCTATCATTATGGCCACCTGATTCTTTTTAAGAGTCTCCAATAAATCGGACGACTGCATGGATGGTGACATAACCATAGTTGCTCCCACATTTAGTGGTGCTATCATGGTACCCAATAAAGGTAGAATATGATGCAATGGTAGAAGCATTAAAACTTGCCGATCCACAGTAAAAATTTTTACATCTTTGGTTACTCCTTTAAGGTTTACCAATAGGTTATTAAATGAAAGCATTACTCCTTTAGGATCGCCTGTAGTTCCTGATGTATAAATAATAACGGCTGTTTTTTCATTATCATCGGGTATATTCCACTGAGAAATTTCGGAAGCCGGTTCTAAAGTCAATTCATCGAAATTGAAAATTAATGGAGTATATTTTAATTTCTGACTGGCAGCTTCAACTTCCTTACTTTTTAGGGTTGAAGTAAAAACCACTTCCGGTTGGCAATCGTTTAATATATAGGCTACATCTTCTTCGGTAGCCATATAATCAATAGTAACCACAATACAGTTATTATACCAGCCTGCATAAAATGCCTGAATCCATTCAGTCCGATTTTCGCTATAAATAGCAATTTTCCGATAACCATTACCACCAAATAAAGCGGCAAATTGATTTATTTTAACAGACAATTCACGGTAAGTCAACTTATTATCTTTTGTAATAAGTGCAACCTTTTCAAGGTTTGAAAAATTTATCATGCTATACTTATTAAATACCCTTTTTGCTTTTAAAACACTAATATAGTTGTTTTATTAGGAACCACAAATTGCAAAAACTATGCCTTAAATATTTTAAAAAAGTTTTTTAAGTTAATTAATTCATTTATAATTGGTTAATTGTTTGTTTACCGTTCACATCGATAACAGCAAAATCAAACGCTACGTATAAAAATGTTCTTATATTTGCAAAAAAGTGGATATGGAAAACCAAAAAAAAGAAAATTTAGCCAAACTTCTTGAAACGAAAGATAACACGAGTATATTAAATGCCATCGCAATTTTAAGAGATGAAGGTAACGATCAACTGTTAGAATTGTTGGTGAAAATTTATATTTCCAATACCTATCGCGAGGTACGAACCGCCATTTTCCAGTTAATCTGTGACTTAAAAAACCAAAAATCGGCAGAATTTGTAGTTTCTTTTATAAATGATCCGGAGCTTTCAGCTGCAAAACAAATGTTGGTTTCATCCTGCTGGCAATCTAGACTTAACTATATACAATATTTTGAATTATTTATTCAAATGGTTTTTGTTGAACCCTTTGAAATAGCATTTGAAGCATTTACGGTAATTGAAAATATGGAAGACCGCGTATCAGAGTTACGAAAAAAAGAATTGATTCATTACATTGATTCACACCTTTCAGAATGCCGGATAGAAAATCAAGTACTTGCTGATGATTTAGCGGCCATTATAAAGCAATACGAAGAATAAAAAAAGCTGCTAAAGCAGCTACCATTTATTCAAAATTCGAGAAATATTTCATGAACTGTGACCGCTGATAAACAGAAGGATCAGGAATGGAGCGATAACTCATCAATCCGCGAATACTATCAACGGAGTCAAATCCACGCTGTTTCATCCATTCTTCTAAACCATCAACCATTTTGCGAATTTCACCCAATCCCTTACTGTATAAAATAGAGCACACCTGTACTGCATCCGCACCGGCTAACAACATTTTAATCACACCTTCAGCATTATGTACCCCAGTTGATGCTGCAATATCAATTCCTTTTACCTGATCGGAAATAATAGCTGTCCAACGCAATGGAAAACGAATATCAGCTTCCGATGAAAACACACTGTTATTGGTCAATTCCATGGTATCAATGTTTATATCAGGCTCATAATATCGGTTAAAAAGTACCACTCCTTTAACACCTAAACTTTTAATATTATCTACCACTTGAATTAAATTGGTAAATTGATATCCTAACTTCACCGAAACGGGAATTTTCGACTTTTTTACAATCTTTTTAATAATGTTATAATATTCTTTTTCAATATCA
>JAIFNJ010000096.1 GCA_020047835.1 Bacteroidota bacterium | reverse complement strand
AACACACCCATACTGTTATTATCATTGGTATTGCCACCTCCCAGCGACCAAACACTTCCTCCATCCCTATCGCCGGTGGCAATATAGATAGTATTCGAAGTAGCATAATCGGAAGGAATTGCTATATCACTTACTCCTAACACGGAATTGTTATCCGTTAAAACAGTCCAGGTTGAACCACCATCCGTTGTTTTCCATAATCCACCGGAAGGAGTTCCTATCCAAAAGGTATTGTTATCGGTGGGATGAAAAGCAATGCAATTAACCCTACCTATTCCAGCGTATCCGCCTGTTGAGGTCGAAGGCCCCACAGCAGACCATGTTCCGGAATTACTCTTTCCAGATGGGTTGGTTTTCAAATACCTGGCAAATTCTTCAGCGGCACTGGTTTTTGGAAATTCACCGGTTACCGGGTTTACCCTTGTTTCCCAAAAATATTCCCAGCGTTTAAATTGTTTCCAACCGGGAACTTTTACTTTTTGTCCGTTTATCAGGCGCTTACCTCCTACAACTCCATTTTCAGTATTATACTGGTTAAAAGCATTTTGGATATCCTGAAATGTTAATTCACCTTTTTGGGCTTTATCCGTTGGTAAATTTTTTACCCATTCCTGGCTTAACAAAACCAATGGGAAACAAATAATTAGTAGTAGTAATTTTACTTTCATAGTAGTTATTATTTGGTTTATAGGCAATTAAAAAATTAGTAGCGGGTTAATTTCACAAATTGGAATCAAAGTAAATTGAAAAAAGTAGTAAACCAACTCTATTAACCCTTTAAAGTGACAAATAGTTTAGAATAATGGATGGAAATTAATTCAGGAAAAAAACTAGGACTCTTTTAGTAACTAATAAAACTTTGTATCTTGCTTGTCAATTTAAATATCATTTAAAAAGTATTAAATGACACGATTTGGACTGTTAGTATTCGCTTTTATTTGGCTAAATTCCTATAGTCAGGATAAATCGGATTGGAAAGGAGGAGTACCGGAAAGTTGCACCAGTATTACAGTAGGTAAAATGGCTTCAACCGATGGTTCTGTAATGACATCGCATACCGATGACAGCCATAGAACGCGTTCAGAAATGAATATTGTTGCAGCAAAAGACCATAAAAAAGGAACTACTACAACCCTTTATACCCGAAAACCCTGCGATACTTTAGCCATGCCAAGTTATTCCAACATTCCAGTAGGTTCCATTCCGCAAATTGACCATACCTATTCATTTATTAATACGGCCTATCCTTGCATGAATGAAAAGCAACTGGGCATTGGAGAATCAACATTTGGTGGACGTGAAGAATTGCAATCGGACAAAGGTTTGATTGACTGCCAACGATTGTGCCAATTGATGCTTGAACGATGCGCTACCGCAAGAGAAGCAATAAAAATGGCCGATGAACTGACTCAGAAATATGGTTGGAGCGATTATGGTGAATGCCTAACTTTGGCTGATAAAAAAGAAGTGTGGCATTTTGAAATTGTTGGTCCCGGAAAAGATAAAGTTGGTGCTGTATGGGTGGCTCAGCGGGTCCCCGACGACCAAATAGCTGTTAATGCCAATGCAAGTACTATAAAAGAAATTGATTTAAGCCAGCCCGATTATTTTTTGGCATCAGGCAATATCTACGCTGTGGCTAAAGAAAATAGCTGGTGGAACGAAACGCAAACATTTAAATTTTGTTATGTTTACGCACCTGAAAGCCGGCAATCAGTAGCTTCTCGCAGAAGAGAATGGCGTGTTTTTAATTTATTAGCGCCCTCGCTACATTTAGATCCAAACGACCAGGACTATCCTTTTTCAGTAGTGCCCGATAAAAAAGTATCATTGGGGGATATGGTAAACGCGTTTAAAGATTATTATGAAGGTACTCCCTATGATATGACCCGTAACATAAAAACAACCGATAAAAATGGTCAATCAATCATATCCCCACTAGCAAATCCATTCATGCCTTACGATCAGTTGGAGCTTCAAAATGTTCAAGGCGGCTGGTATAATACCGATTTTAAAACAGGGAAAATAGATTTTTTAGGTGAGCGAACCATTGCCCGATGGTACACCATGTATGGAACTATAATTCAATGCCGCGATTGGTTGCCCGATGAAATTGGTGGTGTGGCCTGGTTAGCTTTGGATAATATAGCTACCTCAATTTATATTCCTATTTATGCCGGAACCACTGATTTGCCGAATTGCTATAAAACTCCTGGCAGAACCAACGGGTATACACATGAATCGGCGTGGTGGGCTTTCAACCGGATGAGCACTTTAGCGGCTCAACGTTGGGGTGATATAAGGCATGATGTAGATACGGTTTTTGTACCCATGCAGAGAGAACTATTTAATAATCAATTAGTTTTTGAACAAAAGGCTCTTTCCATTAATCCAATTACAAAACGCAACCAATTTTTAACCGATTATACCCTCTTATGGGGAAATAAAGTAGTTAACGAGGCATGGAAACTGGGCGATTTAATATGGACTAAATATGACGAAAAATTTTAAATACCTTGAAAAAACAATATAATATAAACAGTGAAATATAAAAAAGTATGAAAGTAACAGTTATTGGAGCAGGCAATGTTGGAGCCACTTGCGCTGACGAAATTATTAAAATGGATTTAGTTAGTGAATTGGTTCTGGTGGATATTAAAGATGGCATTGTTCAGGGTAAAGCCTTGGATTTATGGCAAACTTCGTCCATTTTGCAATTTGATACCCGGGTAAAAGGTGTGGTTGACGACTATGAAGCAACCAAAGACTCTGACATTATAGTAATTACCTCTGGATTACCCCGCAAACCGGGAATGAGCCGTGACGATTTAATTGCAATCAATGCACAAATCGTTAAAGAAGTAACCAAAAAAGCGGTTGTCCACTCGCCACAAGCAAAAATTATTGTAGTGTCCAATCCGTTGGATGTGATGACTTATGCAGCTTACTTAGCAGCTAACGAAGTGGTTCCAAAGCGTTCCAGCGAAATATTTGGGATGGCAGGGATCTTGGATACTGCCCGTTACAAAGCTTTTATTGCTGAAGCCCTGAACTTATCGCCAAAAAGCGTACATGCTATATTAATGGGTGGACATGGCGATACCATGGTTCCACTTCCCCGATATACTACAGTTGCATCAATTCCTGTTCGCGAATTGATGGATGAGGCTACTTTGCAGGCAATTATTGAGCGTACCAAATCGGGTGGTGGCGAAATTGTTAAACTCATGGGAACATCGGCCTGGTATGCACCCGGTGCAGCAGCAGCTCAAATGGTAGAAGCCATTATTAAAAACAGCCGCAGGATATTCCCGGTTTGTGCTAGCTTGAATGGTGAATATGGGTTGGATGATATTTATTTGGGAGTTCCTGTAGTTTTAGGTAGAAATGGAATTGAAAAAATAGTTGAATTACAACTGTTACCCGATGAAAAGGAATTGCTTTACGAATCAGCCCGCTCAGTAAAAGAGGTAATGGTTGCATTGGATGACATGAACCTGTTTGAGCAGAAATACGGAAGACTGAATCCAATACCTGCCAAATAATTCTATAAAAAAATAAAAACCAAGCAGAGGCGCCTAAGTTGGCGCCTCTATTTTTTATGGTATGAAAATAAAAATTCCTATTGAGCTGATAACTTTAGAAGATTCGAGCTACCATATTATGGTGGAAGCCATTTTTAATAAATCCATTCGAGGTAATCTTATTGTTGATACCGGAGCTTCAAAATCGGTGGTTGATTATGGTTTTGCTGAATCCTTTGCTCATTCAATTGAGGAGGTACAAGATCAAAATTCCTCTGGTATAAATGCCCTAATCAGTCAAGCGCATATTGGCGTAATTGAAAAATTCTCCATAGGAAAACTTAAAATCCGGAACTATCAAACCGTGCTTCTTGACTTATCACACATCAATCAATTATATGCCAGCTATTCGGATAAAACCATTGCCGGTTTATTGGGTAGCGACTTTTTGGTGCAATACAATGCAGTAATTGATTACGGCAAAAAACAAATGACTTTTAATTTTGACAAAAATACGAAGAAACCTCATAAAGGTTAATGCCCATAAATCAGCAAGAGAATAATATTCTTGCTGATTTATGGGTCCTTTAAAAATTTGCTCCTCAATATTTTTTTTATCTTTACTTGCATATTACTTTGAATTCCACCTACTACAATACAATACATTTATTTAACTGCGAGTGAATTAATTTATGAAAACCGCAAAAAACTACACAAAAAATTTAAGGGTGGCTTTCTTTACCACCTTAATTATTGCGGTGTTTCTGGTAATAATTTTCTTATTTACCAATATTAAACTGAAAAACAAAGCTGTTGAAGATTCCTTGAAAACAGCCATTTTGGTATCGAAAGAGGTAAAACATTCCATTGAAGTATATTTTCGCGATGCACTTACGGTTAGTATAACCAAGTCGGAAAGCTTTATATTGTATAAGCAAAACAAAATACCACGAAAACTTGCCTACAACTTTATGAAAGGAGCGCTGGAAAAAAATTCAAATTTTTTAGCCTATTGGACCATGTGGGAAGCCAACGCTTATGACCAGCAAGATATCTTATATAAAAATGATACGTTGCACGATTTGGAGGGTCATTTTGCCTTTACCTATTATTACAACAATGGTGAAATTTATACCGAAATAAATGATACCAATGATTATAACGAAGAATTCTACACCTTAGCAGTGAAACTAAAAAAACCTGTGATACTGGATCCTTATCATTATCAATATCATGGGAACCCAAAAGATTATTATGAAACTTCCTTTGTAAACCCCATTATAGTTAATGACACCATTCTAGGTGTTTTTGGAATTGATATTGATATTCAACTCCTTCAAAATCAGTTTAGCTTATTAAAAGTTTATGAAAACGGGTACATCAGCATTCTTTCAAATTCCGGCTTAATTGTTACCCATCCCAATTCTAAATATATCGATCATAAAATTTCTGAATTTTTGCTACCAGCAAATCAATATATTATCGATTCAATTAAAAATGGGGCGGAATTCAACACTATCCAATATTCTGAGTTTTTAAATCAACCGGTGGTCCGCTTTTTCTATCCAATAAACATGGACTATATGGTAGCTCCATGGTACATTATGGTTGAGATTCCTAAAACTGAAATATTCACTGCTGCTAATCGCATACAATGGTTATCCATACTAATATTGGCTATTTTAATGATCTTACTTATTTATCTGGCATTTATTCTTGTTTACGACCGTAAAAATAAGGAAATGCTGATGCAGGCATTAAAACAAGTTCTGGCCAGCGAATCTGACTTGAAAGTTGCTCAAAAAGTAATGATTGAAAATGAAGAAAAATACCGGGCAATATTTAACAATGCCAACGATGCCATTTTTTTAATGACTGATGATAAGTTTGTTGACTGTAATGAAATGACATTGAAAATGTTCCACTGCGAACGGCATGAAATTATTGGAAGACCCCCTTATTTATTCAGTCCTGAATTCCAGCTTGATGGAAACCGATCGGAGGATTTAGCAATAGAAAAGATAAATGCAGCGCATAATGGAAACCCACAATTTTTTGAGTGGACCCATCAAACAATAACTAAGGAATTATTTGAAGCTGAGGTTAGTTTAACCAAAGTGATGATACAAAACTTACCTTACTTACTTGCCATTGTTAGGAATATTACTGAAAAGAAAAAAGCGGAAAAAGAGCTGGAACATTACCGAAATAAGTTAGAGCTAATGGTTGATGAAAGAACTGAAGCTTTGAAATTAGCCAATTTATCATTGGTTTCATCGAATGAAGAATTAAATACGCTCAATGAAAATTTAGCTGAGCAGAAAGTAACCCTTGAAGCCACATTAGCTAAACTTACTCAAGCTCAAAATCAACTAATACAATCAGAAAAATTGGCCTCATTGGGTGTATTCACTGCTGGAATTGCTCATGAAATAAACAATCCCATCAATTATATTTCAGGTGGCGTGTCGGTATTATTAGAAAATGTGGAAGAATTAAAAACACTATTTACCAACAACCCAAAACTGGATAAACTATTTGAAGAAATTATTTTTTCGTGCCATGCTATTGAAACAGGGGTGCAAAAAACCACGGCTATTCTTTCCAGCTTGCGCAATTATTCACACTCAGGGGGTGATATATTTGTTAAATACAACAGCATCCAATGTTTGAACGATGCTTTGGTAATTCTTAACAATACTTTTAAATATCATATTCAGGTAGTAAAAGACTTTCCTGATGAATTAATAATTGAATGCCTTCCTGATAAGATTAATCAGGTATTTGTAAATGTTATTAATAATGCCATTCAGTCCATTCAAGGCAATGGGATCATTAAAATATCTGGTTATAAAAACTCACATCGGGCTATTTTTGAAATTGAAGACAATGGTATTGGTATTGACCCTAAAGTAATGGATAAAATATTTGATCCTTTTTATACCACCAAAGAAGTTGGAAAAGGTACCGGGCTTGGGCTTTCAATAGTACACAGTATTATTGAGAATCACCAAGGTACCATTGAATTAAAATCGGAACCGGGAAAAGGCACCTTGGTTAGATTAATACTACCTTTAAAACCATTACAAATTCCAAGTTAGGACTGAAAATAATTGAATTTAAAAAGCTCTAACGCCTGTTTGAATTCGCTGGTTGACTGA
>JAIFNJ010000026.1 GCA_020047835.1 Bacteroidota bacterium | reverse complement strand
CCACTGTTTTCTTGGTGTAGGGATGTACTGCTGTTCCATTAAGAGTAACATCCAAGCTTACTGGTTTGGTAATTCCATGCATGGTTAAATCACCTTTCAAAACATAGGTTTTTTCTCCGGTTTTTACAAACGATGTGCTTTTAAAATTCAGGGTTTTGAATTTTTCGGCATCAAAAAAGTCAGGGCTTTTCAAATGACCATCGCGTTGATCATTGTCAGTCCAGATACTACTTATTTCTGCCGACATTTCAATTTGGGCATCGGAAAAATCGGCTTGATTGGCAGTTAACTTGATGTCAAACGATTTAAAGAAGCCATCTACATCTGAAATCATCAGGTGAGTAACGGTGAATCCTAATTTGGCGTGAGCCTTGTCAAGAGTCCAGTTTTGAGCTTGTGCGAACATGCTGGTTGAAACAACCATTGCCATTGCGATTAATTGAATCTTCTTCATCTTTTTTAAATTTAATTGTTAATTTTTATTTGGTTTTTATTGTTAGTTAAAGTTTTAATCTTGTGCAATTTTTACCGATGTCATGGATAATGAACCAGCTACGCAGGCGTCATTAAAGAAAGTAATGTTATCATTCTTATCCTCAAGGGCTAAGATATACAGCAAAGGATAATAATGATCTGGAGTTGGAACAGCTAATTGAGCTGCATTTCCCAGTTTTTGATAGTCAATTAATGCCGTATGGTTTCTGGATAGAATGTGCTTTTTAAATGTTTCATTCATCTCAATGGCCCAATCATAACCGTAATTGGGTTCATCCATTTTATCCCAAGCTATTTTGCCCAGGTTGTGTACCATGTTTCCACTGCCTATAATTAAAACCCCTTTGTCGCGAAGTGTTCTGAGCTCTTTGGCTAATTGATAATGATAATTGGCCGGTTGCCTGAAGTCGATGCTTAGCTGAATAATTGGAATAGTGGCTTGAGGATACATATGCCTTAAAACGGTCCAACTTCCATGATCCAAACCCCAATCATAGTCGAGCATTACATCGGTTGATTCTATACTTTGCTTGGTAGTTTTTGCAATGGATAAACTTCCTGGTGCAGGGTACTGAACTTTAGATAGTGCGTCCGGAAAACCTCCAAAATCATGAATGGTTTTTGGAAGCTCCATCGCAGTAACTTTGGTTCCATTAGTCAGCCAATGAGCCGATATACAAATAACTGCAGTAGGAGCAGGATATTCTTTGCCCAAATTGATCCATTGCTGGCTGAACGGGTTCAATTCAATTCCATTCATTGGCGAACCATGTCCGATAAAAAGGGCCGGCATTTTATTTTGGGTTTCATGCAGGCCTTTAGCGGGCGATGATAATGGGTTAATCAGGGCCATAAGCGTTAAACTGGTAAGTGATTTTATAAATTCAATTCGTTCCAATATAGTTACAGATTTTAAAATGTAATAAATAAAGTTACAGTTTAGGTTTAAAAAAAATCAATGAAATTTATCACTGAATTGTTGTAAAGTTGTACATCCCAGCTTTTCCAAGATAGCATCTTCGGCACTTTGATAGAGCACCTCCAAATGTTCATTAATTTGCTGAGCGATTGGGCATTGGGCATTGGAGTGGTTTTTTACATTTCCCAAAACAGGTTTTTCATATACCGATTTATATACATCTGATAAAAATATCTTTGATGCAGGCTTTGCCAATGCACTACCACCGTTTTTACCCTCTTTGCTATCAACCAAACCTGCTTTCCTTAAGTGAGATATTTCCTTGCGCACCAGCACCGGATTAATATCAATGCTGCCAGCAATAAATTCCGACGAAACCCATACCATACCAACCATCTCACCTTTTCCTGTATTTGCAAGGATGGTTAAGATGTGTATATTAATGGCAAATCGTGCGTGACTCATACTGTAATTATATTTATTACAGTACAAAAGTAAAGGTATTTTTCAACATTCCAAATTATTTGAAAAAAAAATTGGAAAAGATTAGAAGAGATAAATTATCAACTAAATTTATAGCGCTATTTTCAGTTTTTTAACTAATCTTAGCGTTAAATACTTGTATTAATTTAATGAATTTACCGAACCAATTAAAGTATGGTTATAAGATTCTTAAATGCGCTATTTCTTTTCAGTATAATTATTCTTGGCATCGGTTCTTGTCGAACTGACTCCCGTATATTGGAATTAAATGGTATTGAAAAGCAATGGTTGGAAGCTCACCCATTTATTGTATTTGCGGTTGACAATACCTACCCGCCTTTAAATTACATAAATAAGCAAGGCAATTTAACAGGTTTAAACATTGATTTAGTGCGTTTGATTGAAAAGCGATTAGGTATAGCGATTAGGTTAGAAGGTTCAAATTGGGATATTGCCCTTGAAAAAGCGATGAAACATGAAGTAGATGGAGTTATTAATGCTTCAGCGCTGGAAGAACGGAAGTCCAAGTTAAATTTCACCAATGGTTTTTTCCGAGATCCCTATGCGCTAATTTCTCATAGAACAGATTTAGATATTTCAGGATTTCAGGATTTGAATGGAAAAAGAATCGCAACTAAAAAGAATAGCATCCATCAACAAATTGTTACTAACCAAAATCCAAAGATAGAAATTGTTGAAATAAGCACCTTAACCGAAGGAATTAACTTATTATTGAGCCAAAAAGTTGACGGTGTATTTGATGATTTAGCCCCTTTGTACTATATAATATCGAACTCCAATTTAAGCAATCTGAAGGTTGCATTTGTAGAAACAAATACTGAAGGATCTTCGATTGGCGTTAGAAATGATGACCTTGTTTTGCTCTCTATTTTGAATAAAGCTATAAACTCAATTTCTGAAGACGAGAAAATGACCATTCAGAACCGATGGTTAAGCTTTACTCCTGAAAAAGATTATACATTATTCTATGTTACCATTTTCATCCTAATAGTATTACTACTAATAATTGGATTGTGGTCGTGGTCATTAAAAATAGTTGTAAAAAGAAAAACCTTTCAGTTGAATGAAGAACTGCAACAGAGAAAATTTACGGAAGCAGCCTTAGTAAAAGCAAAAGAAGAAGCAATTCAGAGCGATAAACTTAAGTCTGCATTTTTAGCTAATATGTCGCATGAAATACGTACCCCTTTAAATTCAATAATTGGTTTCAGTGGGTTGTTGGCTGAATCCGATCTTTCGAATGAAGAGCGTGCAAACTACAATAAAATTATTTCATCAAGCAGTAATTCGTTGCTGAGTTTAATTGATGATATCATTGATTTTTCCAAAATTGAGGCCGGATACATCGAAATTAATATTAAAGAGGTTCCTTTAATAAATGTATTGAATGATTTAAAGACAATTTACGATTTTGAAATCAGTGAAAAATTGGATGTCATTAAATCTCATCTTGAATTTAATATATTTATTAATGATGAAATCTCGAATATTATTTTGGTTACTGATGAAATTCGAATAAAACAAATATTTACAATCCTTATTAATAATGCCATAAAGTTTACAAAAAGTGGTACTATTAATGTTGGCGGAAAATTAATTGATAAAAATACAATTCAATTATTTGTGCAAGATACTGGTTTAGGTATAAGCAAAGAAAATCAGGTTTTGATATTTGATCGGTTTATGAAAATAGAGGATAATAATGATAATATTTATAGGGGAGCTGGACTTGGTCTCTCTATAGCCAAACATCTTGTAATATTATTAGGAGGTACCATTTGGGTTGAGTCTGAATTAAATAAAGGTTCAATATTTAGTTTTACAATTCCCAAAAAAGTAAATTAAGTGTGGTTTAATATTAGTTAAGTAACAAGTGAAGTATTAATTGTATTAAAACAAAGCCGTTATTGTTTAATTTAAATATTGGAGCGCAAATACTCAAATTACATTCAAAATTCAAACAAAACAGACTACTCATCTGTTTAATAAAGACTTGAGTTTGATTAATTAGTTAAAAAGGGGTGTTTTTACATTAAAAAGGATTATTCAATTACCTTTGACCCATTAAATTTGGATTATGGACCATTACAATTCCTTCAACTTTTCAGAAATTATCCCAGCGGTTGTTTCCAAATATGCCATGAATAATGCCATAGGATTTATCGATGAGCCTTCAATTACCTATACTCAAATGGGAAAGCAAATTGATGCTGCCATGGCCATGCTCGAAACCATGGAAATAAATTCGGGTGATAGGGTGGTTATTTTCAGCCAGAATATGCCAAACTGGGTAATTGTTTATTTTGCACTCCAACGAATGGGTGTGGTGGCTGTTCCTGTATTGCCCGATTTTAATCCTCATGAACTTCAAAATGTGTTACTGCATTCCGAAGCTAAATGCATGTTTGTTTCCGAAAGTTTGGAATATAAATTGGCAGAAGTTAAAAGTGAATATCTTGAAATTATTGTGCGCCTTGATAATTTCAGCATTCTTAACGGAAATTTACAGGAACCTGTTTTTGCTGAAAACCGGCAACCACAAAAAACTTATTCCCCCAATGAAAATGAATTGGCCATTCTGCTTTATACATCAGGTACAACGGGTGATTCCAAAGGGGTAATGCTTTCGCAGAAGAATGTGATTTTTAATGCCATTCAATCGGGTAACGTACAAACCATTACCGAGAAAGATAAATTTCTTTCTGTTTTGCCTTTATCACACACCTATGAAAATACCATTGGGTTGATTCTTCCTATTTTGCATGGTGCCAGCATAACCTATTTGCGCAAGCCGCCTACGGCAAGTGTATTGGTTCCAGCTATGCAAAAGCTGAAACCCACATTCATGCTAACGGTTCCCATGATTATTGAAAAGGTTTACCGAAACAGTATTCTACCGAAAATTCAAGCAAAAAAAATAACCAATTTTCTGCATCAATACAAAACAACCCGCAAGCTTATTTATTTCCTTGCTGGAAAAAAATTGTACCAAACTTTTGGTGGCAACTTGAAGTTTTTCGGTATAGGTGGTGCCAAATTAGATGGTACGGTGGAGCAATTTCTGCGAGATGCCAAATTCCCCTATGCCATTGGTTACGGCCTTACGGAAACTGCGCCATTGTTAGCCGGATCCAATCCTCCGGAAACAAAGCTTCAGGCCATTGGTCCTAAAGTTATTGATTGCGAATTGATCATTCATAATCCGGATCCAATTACTGGCGAAGGTGAAATTTGGGCAAAAGGGGCCAATGTAATGTTGGGTTATTATAAGAACGAAGCCAAAACCCGTGAGGTTATGACCGAAGACGGTTGGTTCAAGACAGGTGATTTGGGTGTGTATGACAAGCAAGGTTGGTTGAGCCACAAAGGTCGTTTAAAAAACATGATTGTGGGTGCAAACGGTGAGAATATTTACCCCGAAGAAATTGAATCGGTGATAAACAATTTCCCCTATGTGATTGAATCGGTGGTAGTGGAACAAAAAGGAAAATTGGTGGCCATGGTTCATTTTAACCGCGAAGAGCTGGAACAGAAGTTCAAAAATGCAACATCCGACTTTGCTCATAGAATGGATGAAAAGCTGGAGGAATTTTCCCAAAAGGTTGATGTTGCCATTGAGGAACTCTCAGAGGAACTGCACCAATATGTGAATTCAAGAGTTAATAAATATTCCAGAATCCAATTGTTGATAGTGCACCCGGTTCCTTTTCAAAAGACCGCCACAAAAAAAATTAAGCGGTATTTGTATTTTTGATGGTATAGGTTAAAATGTTTAAATCAATCCATTCGATCTTCCGGTCCAGTTGCAGAGTTTGTAAAGGATGCGGGCACCTACATTGCCGTCCCATTCATTGTCGAGGCCTCCAACTTCGCATAAGTCAAAACCAATGATTTTGCGTCCGCTTTCTACCAATAAACGGATTAGGTAAATTGATTCATTGAATTCCAATCCACCCGGTACCGGCGTTCCGGTATTAGGACAAAGTTGCGGGTTCAATCCATCGATATCGAAACTGATGTAGACATTTTGAGGCAAAGCATCAATTATCTCCAAACATTGCTGATGCCAGGTTTTTCCTTGGTAATGGTTTGTTTTTAGCTGATGGTCGTAAAATATTTTTACCTGATTTTGGTTGGCAAAATCTACTTCCTGATCGCAAAAATCGCGGATACCCACCTGAACTAATTTATCAACGTAATTTAGAAGGATGGCGTTGTTGAAAATGGACGCATGGGAAAAGCTAAAATCTTCGTATTGGTGTCGTAAATCCATGTGAGCATCTATGTGAAGCACTCCAAAAGAACTAAACTTGTCTTTTAGTGCTCTCATTAATCCTAGCGGAACACTGTGTTCGCCACCTACCACGGCAGCAATTTTTCCTTGGTCTAATATATCTTTTGAGGCTTGGTATACTTCCCAATTTAATTGTTCGTGTTTTTTGTTAATTGTTTTTAATAGTTGAGCAATCTCAGCATTTTGATGAACAGTACCTCCTTCTTCCAAAAAAGCAATGTATTTTTTTGATAAGGGTCGCAATTGTTCGTTTAATAATTTCCATTCAGGTTTGGAAGGACGCAAGTAAATACCTAATTGCCAGGCATTTTCAATTTCCGGATCAAACAAATCGAGCTGCATCGATGCCTTCAAAATATTATCGGGACCGGTGGATGTGCCATCGGAATAGGAAACAGTGACATCCCAAGGAACGGAAATCATCACAATTTTTGCTTGTTCTTCTGTAAACGGCAACCCAATGAAATTTCCATTATCGAGGGCAATGCCATTGGTGTTAA
>JAIFNJ010000253.1 GCA_020047835.1 Bacteroidota bacterium | reverse complement strand
AACCACAAAACAAAATACCTGCAAGTACTATGAATGATATGACTCCTATTACTGCAAACCGCTTTATCATAAGTATTGTTATTATATGTTTTAACTATTTTTGGAATGTCTATTACCTTTAGTAACCGAAAAAAGGTACGAAATGTTTATTTTTTTGGTTTACTTATTTTAGTAATAGAATACAGGCTAACCATTACAAAAAATGCAATGCCACCAATTACCCATTCAGAAACAGGTAACCATTGAGGCTTAATTATTAGCAAAACCGATACGAGGACAAAAAATGCGTTCAGCGACATTAACAACCAAGCTACACTTCGATCGGATAATCCAAAATACGATAAGTGATGCGTAGTATGATCGCGACCGCCAACAAATGGCGATTGTCCCCTCATTAAGCGATTGATGGTAACAGTGGTAGTATCTGAAATGGGAACTATAAAAGCTAAAAAAGTGAGTAAAAATGGATGTAAAATCGAACGGTCATTTGAAACTGGTGCATTCCAAAAAACTTTAATGGCGATTATAGCCATGAAGGCACCTAAAAACTGAGAACCATTATCGCCCATATACATTTTTGAAGGATTCCAATTGTAGTATAAAAAGCTAAGCAATGAAGCGAGTACCCCTATTGAAATAAATAAAAACATCCCCGAATTTGAATCAAAACTTAGAATGGCTATGGCTCCGATTAAAATAGTTGAACTTACGGAAGTTGTAATGGCATCCATATTATCGAGCATATTCAGTGAATTCATGATTCCAATAACCCAAAATGAGGTTAGTAAATAATTTAAAGTTAAGCTTTCAAAAACATGAATATATAAACCGGAGGCTATTAAAATAACGGCACAGAGTATTTGAAAAACAAATTTAAACCCAGGAGGTGTATTCAGCATATCATCGGCCATGCCCATCATAAAAGCCACGGTAACTACTAAAAGAGTACCTATAATTTCTGGTTGAAGTAATTGGTCGATGGAAAAAAATAGGTAGTAATTTACAATAGAAAATAAAAATATGGCAAAAAAAGTAATGCCTCCTAAAATTGGTTTTGATTGGCTGCTCCAGCGTTCAGCTGTGGCATTAGCCTTTTTAATATTGTATCGCTCGGCACGAATCACAAAAAAGCGATGCATAAGAAGGCTTATAAAAAGGGTATAAGTAAAAAATAAAAGTAAATATAGTATCCATAGCCGTATCCATAGCCGTAGCCGTAATTTCCATACCTTCCTGCATATAAATCAACTCCATTTAAAATCACCGATAGATTATCCATGTTTTTATTTCTTATCAGTGAATTGATGTTCTCAATGAAATGTCGTTTTGAAACATTGGCCTTCATTATGTATATTGGATAATTGGCTCTTTGAAGGTTTGGTAAAGCGTCAGTAACAATTCCAACCGGTGGGGTATCAATAATAATAATATCATACCTATCTTCCAATTCAACCAGTAAGGATTCCATTTGCTTACCCGAAGACAACTCCGCCGGATTAGGTGGAATTGGGCCCGCAGTTATGTAATCAAAATTTGGTAAGTCCGATTTTTCAATACACTCATCGAGCTTGTGCTTTCCAATTAAAAGTGTACTTATTCCTTTGTCGTTATTGGTATTAAAACCAAGATGGATGCGAGGTTTGCGCAAATCAAGATCAAGTAAAATGACTTTTTTACCTGAAATAGCTAATATTCCCGCCAAATTAATGGCCACAAAGGTTTTCCCCTCGCCCGAAATAGTGCTGGACAAAGTTATAATTTTGGTCTCAGCCCCTTGACTTATAAATTGTAAGTTGGAGCGTATGGTTCGAAACGCTTCAGAAAAAACTGAATTTGGCTGTTTGTTAACTAAAAGCTGTGAAACAGGGATCTCCTTTTTATAAATTGGAACCGTTCCTAAAATGGGAGCTTTGGTATAGCTTTGAATCATACTAATTGAGGTTATCTCATCGTAAAGTAGATACCTTAAAAGAATATAGCCAACCCCTATAAATAATCCAAGAAGAAGACAAATAGGATATATTTTTTTGCTTATTGGTGAAATGGGTGCTGTTGGTGTAATTCCCTTTTCGAGTATGGTGTTCTGCGAAACATATCCGGCTTGTGAAATCAAATATTCTGCTTTTTTCTCAATAAGCTTATGGTAAAAACCTTCGTTAATAGTATATAAGCGTTCTAACTTAGAGTATTCCAATTCATCAAAGTTCTTTGTATTAAAAACTTTATCATCGTATTCCTTTATTTTTAATTGATAATCGGCCTTTTTTGATTCCAACCTCGTTAAAGTAGCGCTCACAAAATCTTTCAACAATTGCTTTTGCCCTTCAATTTGTTTTTCAATAATTTTAATTTTCAAATTGTCACGGGTTACATCATTGAGCAGTTGCTCCTTCCGGTTCATAAGTTCTTGCAGGTTGTTCAGTACATTGACAACAATAGCTTCTGACTTTGTGCCGGCTAATGTTGCAATTAGCTCATACACATTTAGATTATTATCATTTGCTACTTTGGTATTTATTTGATTCAGAGTTGCTAACTCAAATTCAATATTCATCAATTCATCTTCCAGTTCAGCCATTTTAGTGGTAAATAACGGAAAAGGGCTTCCATAGGCCTGCTGCTTATCAAAATTTATTTTGTTGTCTTTTTTAAAGGCTACCAATTCTTTTTCTGTTTCGCCCAAATTATGATACACTACTTTCAGACGCTCTTCAATAAATATCAAGATGTTTTCAGCGCTCTCTTTTTTTATTTCAACATCATATTTCAAATATTCTTCAGCAATAGTATTTACTATATTGGCCGCCTTTTCGGCATTAAATCCGGAATAAGCTATTTGAATGGTTTGCGCCGAATTGTTTAGCAAAAATATTTGCAAATTATTTAGGTGGGTGTCAACAATTTTTGCTGGATTATTGATAATAAAATAGTAACGGTTGCTTTTATAGTTATTATTTTCATTAATGACAGTCTCCGTTTCGATTACTGTGCATCGGATTGAATCACCGGCTATAGCTGTCCATTCATTTATGGTCAAAGGCAAATCTATCTGTTCATTTCCCTGCTCAAAAGTTATGGTAGCACTGGACACATTTTCAAATTCAATATACACCATCCTGTCATAAAGCTGTCCCGATTGAATTTTCCATTCAATTTGATACGGAGAATGATTGTAAAGCTCTGTAGAAAGAAAGGTACCTTCGTTATAATAAGACACTTCAAGAGGTAACCTGGAAAGCGCTCTTTTTAAAAATTCTTTCGACCGCAATAATTCAATTACTTTCGATATATCATTACTTTTGTTAACATCTTCAATATTAAGCAGTAGCGTTGTTTTGTTGCTTTCGTTTAACTGAATAATAGATTGGGTACTATATATTGGCTGGCTATACCTTAGATAAACCCGTGCACCAATAAATGAAATAATAAGCAGAACCAAAGCAACCCAATAATTCTTGCGCAGAATCTGAATAAAAATGGTTAAATCAAACTTATCGTTAATTATGGGAATTTTGCCTTGATACATAATTTACTTATAATGCTTGGATAGTAAGATACAAAAGGAAAAAGGTGTTTAATAGAGTAATAATTGGCATTAATTCATTCAAAGTCCGGGATGCATAGCGGGCTCTTTTGTCAACATAAATAATATCGTTGGCTTGTAAAACCATGTTAGCTTTTTTCATTTCTTCAATAGAACTGATATTAAACTTGTACACCTGCGGATTGTCAAGATTACCGCGCAACAGTTTAATTTGATAGGCCTTGCTGAAATCATCAATTCCCCCAGCCTGAGCCAACGCTTCAATCAACGTAAATTTTTCATTATCAATCGTTAACACTTCTCCTTTGGTGCTTCCCGATGTAAAAACTACCACCCTCCGGTTGGTAACTTTAACTAATACAAAAGGTTTTTGGTAAAATTGAGCGTATTTTTCTTCTAATAGTTTTTCCGATTCCTTTATGGTTAACCCGGCTACACTAATTCTTCCTAAAGTTGGTACTTTTACCAAACCGTCGTATTCTACCAAATAAGGATCTTGGTCGCGCGTACTTTTCGACGCGGAAACATTGCTTTCCATATCAATTAGTTGAATGCCATCATTGGTAAAAATGCGCACATTAAGTTTATCAAAAGGCCGGATTATGTATTCATTTTTCTCTTGTTCAAAAGTGGAATAGTCATATTCTTTTGGAGTTTCAAACATGACACTGGGATTTAATAATTTGCAACCGCTCAATGCCAGCATTACAAAGGCTACAATAAGTAGATTTTTTTGGGGCAGAAGTCTTTTCATCCGTTAATTTAAAATTCATCCAAAAATATAAATTTTTCCTTTGTAAATAAGGAAATCGGCGTTATTTGTATTGATTTAGCAGTTTATAGTACAGATTTTCAGTATCCCTAACCAACCGGGTATAATGGAACTTCTCCCGCACATGATCCCATCCTTTATTTGACTGTGCTCGACGCATGGGCTCACTTTCAACCAACATTTTCAGCTTTTCCGAAAAATCGTCCACACAATTATTCTTGGTCAACAGGGCGGTGCCATTGGGAATTACAATGTTTTCTATTCCTCCTACGTTAGTTGTCACAATGGCCTTATTGGCCGCTTGCGCTTCAATTAAACTCACGGGAGTTCCTTCATTGAGCGAGGTCATGGCCACAATATCCAACCCAGGATAAGCCGTATCGATATTTTTTATCCAAGAGGTAAAGGTAACGGTTGATGCACCAGCTTCTCCATTAGGCGAATATTGGTAATCCAACCCTAAGCTTTTACAGAGTTCCTGCAAATCCGTAAGGCATTCCCCATCTCCAATAATAAAAGCACGGATGTTTGCTTGGGTTTGTTCTTTTACTTTTTTAATGGATCGTATAAAAAGCTCGTGGTTTTTAACAGGGGCTAACCTACCTACAATTCCAATAGCAAGGTCATTTTCCTCTAGCTTATAGCGGGCGCGGAAATCAATTCTCTTTTGAACCTGATTTTCCTGAAACCGCTGTAAATCAAATCCTAAAGGAATAACTTCAAATTTTTCAGGTGGCGCTATTTTATAAATCTCCGATAGTTCTTCTTTCTGCTTATCGCTGATAGCAATAATTTTTGAACATTGATTGGCTAACCCTTGCTCAATATTAATGAATATATTGGTCTTGGATGACCCAAAATAAGAATGAAAAACATGACCGTGAAAGGTATGCACAATTATGGGGACCTTATTCCTGATAGCAGCTAACCGACCAATGGTTCCGGCTTTAGAAGCGTGAGTGTGAACAATATCAGGTCTGAATTGACGTATCAACTTGGAAATTTTGCGGTAGGCAATTAAATCATTGGTGGGATTTACCGAGCGTCGCATTTCAGGAATAATTATCGGCTCAATTCCCAACTTTTTTAAAATGTATTCCGAGCTTGCTTCCGCTTCCTCTTTTACTCCACCAACCAATAAGGTGTCAAAATCGGAATTCAGGTATTTGCTCAGATAAGCAGCATTATAGGTGGGCCCTCCAATATTAAAACGATTAATAATCCGTAAAATCTTAGGCATAGTAAACTTCCGTGGTTTTTTCAATTAATACGGTAAAATAACTCATTCAGATTCACTTTTTGCATTTGATAATGGTTGCAATTGACTAATCCATATATTTCATCCACCAATGCTGAAAAACCAATAATGCCCATAAATGAGCCTGAATATCTCCCGGATTTTTTGCATAGAGTTGGTTCTTTAAATGCTCGACTGCTGTTGGGTTGAAAATCTTTTGTGAAACCAAATAATCGGGATTCAAGTATTTATTCATCAGCTCATCATTCAAATCGGTTTTAAACCAATTCATGAGAGGTACTTCAAAACCTTGCTTAGGCCTCTGATAAAGCTCCTGCGGAAGTATATCGCGATAAGCATCTTGCAAAATCCGCTTTCGCATTTTTCCATTAATTTTATAGGCATCGGGCAGGGTAAAAACAAAATTTACCAGATTATAGTCTAAAAAAGGAACCCGCACTTCCAAACTATTGGCCATGCTCATCGAATCCACTTTGTGGAGCATATCGCTCACCAATACCAATTGCATATCGGTATAGAGTACATCGCTTATGGATTCCACATTGATTAGGTATTTCAAAATTTCATTCTTCCTTACTTTCAGTTCATTGAGTTGCACCTGAAAATTCAATAATTGATTGGCATCCTCTTCGGCCATCAGCGATGCCCAATACCAATAGCGTTCTTTTTGATCCAAGGCAAGGCCTTTTCCATACTTCTCCAATTGCCTTATTTTATTGGAAAATTGGCTGTTCCGCGATTTTGGAAGTGCTTTCCAAATAGGTAATCCGGCTTTTATCAATGATGATTGCATTCCTCGTTGGATGGCTTGATAATGCGCCTTATGCTTGTTATAACCCGAAAAAAGTTCATCGGCCCCATCGCCCGAAAGAGCAACGGTTACCTTACTTCGGGTGTGCATGCTGAGTATGTGAACGGGCAACGCAGAGGAATCGGCAAAAGGCTCATCAATGTAGTCGAGCATTTGGTGAAGGCTACCGTACAAATCGTCGTTTGTAAGCTGGAACGCCTGATGGTTGGTATTGAATTTTCGCGCAACCAGCTCGGCATAATGAGTTTCGTCAAAAAAGGGTTCGTCTTTATAGCCAATGGAAAAAGTGTTGAGCTGTTGCGTTAACTTGGAGGCTTCAGCCACAATTATCGAAGAATCGATACCGCCACTCAAAAAGGAACCCAACGGAACATCGGAAATCATACGCAACTTAACCGAATCATGAATATGCTGCCGAAGTTTTTCCTGTGCATCTTCATAATTAATGGGTGATAGCTTGCTTCGATTGTAAGTAATTGCAAAATACTGTTTTTCATTTACTTGGTTATTCTCAATAAACAGATAATGCCCGGGATTTAGCTTTTTAACGTTTTCGAAAATGGTGTTGGGCGAAGGAATGTAGTTGAATTGAAAGTACTGGCTCACCGAGGTTTTATCAATTACCTTGGGTATTCCCAATGCCAATAAGGCTTTCATTTCCGATGCAAATAGCAATTTGTTGCGATCGCGGTAATATATCAAGGGCTTAATGCCCATTCGGTCTCGGGCAATAAATAGGGTGTCTTCACGGCTGTCATGAACCGCAAAGGAAAAAAAACCATTCAGCTTTTCAAGGCATTTGGGACCTTCAATAATATACAGGTAAAGTAAAACCTCTGTATCCGATTGGGTTTTTAGCGGCAACCCTTTTTTTACTAGATATTCCCTATGTTCCTTGAAATTATAGATTTCGCCGTTAAAAATTATAGTGTATCTATTGGTAACATCGTGAAAAGGCTGCGATGCAGCGTTGCTCAAATCAATAATGGAAAGCCGGGCATGACCTAAACAGACTTTGTCCTTTTGATAAATGGCTTGTTTATCGGGACCCCGTTTTATTAATGTAGTTACTGAATCCGCTACTTTATTGAAATATTCGTTCCCTTTATCGTTGAAAGCGTAAACACCTGTAATACCGCACATGGAGAATTATTTTTGTAAAAAACACCGGAAGAAAGATACAAACTTTTCATGGGGATATGACACCAATATCCGCGATAAATTTTCCATGCCTTCAAATGGCTCCAACGTAAAATAGTCGAGTCCAACGCTGCCAATCCGATTTTGAAACAATTCTTCGGGTGAACGGTTAACTATGGCAAAAATACCCATCGGTTTTGAATCGTGATAAAACCGGCCGGCTAGCAACTTATTCTCTTCCAAAAAAGCTAGGTTGGCGGCAATATGTTCCGTGGTGGCTTTTTTAAAATCGTTAACGGCTTTTATCCCTTCCGTTGAGGTGAGCAAGCGGGTAACCAAAACTTGTGCAAAGGCATTGACACCATTGGTGGCATAC
>JAIFNJ010000042.1 GCA_020047835.1 Bacteroidota bacterium | reverse complement strand
GTTTTATCTGGGTTTACCTTGATGGTTGCCCATTTAAGCTTTATGGATCCTGAAATAACTAATTTGGTGCCGGTACTCAAATCGTATTGGTTAACGGTACACGTTTCTGTAATTACGGGTAGTTATGGATTTCTGGGGTTAGGGGCACTTTTAGGTATTATTGTACTTATATTATATATACTTCAAAATAAGAGCAATTATTCCCGTTTGGAAGAAACCATTGAAACATTAACAAAGATAAATCACAAGACACTCATATTAGGGCTTTACTTTCTAACTATTGGAACCTTTTTAGGAGCTGTTTGGGCCAATGAATCATGGGGCCGATATTGGGGATGGGATCCTAAAGAAACCTGGAGTTTAATTACTATTCTTATATATTCATTTGTAACCCATGCCCGTTTAATTCCAGGTATGCGAGGGCGGTTTGCTTATAATACACTTTCAATTTATGCATTCTTTTCAGTTTTAATGACCTATTTTGGAGTGAATTATTATTTATCGGGGTTGCATTCTTATGGAAGTGGCGATCCGGTTCCAATTCCTACCTTTGTTTATGTTTCAATAATAAGCTTGGTTCTCATTTCAATAGCAGCTTGGGTCAAACAAGGAAATAATCAAAACTTATCAAAATAAAATGAAAATAAAAATCCGGCCTTCAAACCGGATTTTTATTTTAGAAACCCTTATATTTTTTCCAATTCAATTAAATTTATTCGAGGAAAATATACTTTATCTTCAAACACTTGGTAAAGTAAATTTGAAAACGGAGCCTTTTCCATATTCACTTTGAACCATTATTTTGCCACCATTTTGTTTAACAAATTCCTGACAAATTATTAAACCCAAACCGGTGCCTTTTTCATTGTTTGATCCCAAAGTAGAAACATGTTGGTCAATTTTAAAAATCCGTTCCAAATTTTCGGGTTTAATTCCAATACCCGTATCCATAACCGCTATTTGCACCTGATTCTTTTCATCCAATACAATAATTTCGATAATACCTTCCAGGTTTGAATATTTGATGGCATTCGATAGTAAATTTCTAAAAATAGTGCGGGTCATGTTCTTATCAGCAAAAACCAAGAATTCTTTTGTTGCGTCAAATACAATGTGCAATTTTTTTTGAGCTAAACTATGGTTAAAAAGACTCAAACTTTCATTTATAATATCATTAACCGGAAAAGTTATTGGTGATTTTTCAATGGTTCCTGATTGCGTTCTTGCCCATTCCAATAGATTTTCCAATAAGTTATAAACTTGATTGGCTGATTGATTGATTAATTGTACAAATTCTTTGCTTTCATCGGGCGAATAGTCTTCGTAATTATCAGAAAGTAAACTGGTTAAACCCAAAATTGCATTGAATGGATTCTTTAAATCATGAGCCATAATATTAAAGAATTTATCTTTGGCAGCTAACGCTTCTTTAAGTTTAGTTTGCGAAAATTTTAAATTTCGCTCTGCTTTTCTAATGTCAGTAATGTCAATAATTATTCCAAGTGTACCAATTAAGCGGTTTTCAGAATTTACAATTCCTTTTCTGTAACAAATTACATCATGTTCCTTTTGATCTTTAAAAATCATGGTTCCTTCGTTTCGTAACAGATCTTTACCCGGATTGCAAAACAATTTAGCCGTATCGCAAGAAAGAAAGGTTCGTATGTTCAAATCAGTTAGATTAATTCCAATGATTTCATCCATTTTCTTTCCAGAAATTTCCTCAAAAGCTATATTTCCTCCCAGAATTATACTGTTTTTATCGGTATAAAACACCGGATTAGGAATGGTATTTAGCAAAGTTTCAGTAAATGTATATTGCTCTTTAATTTCAATATTCGATATTTCAACCAATTGTTTTTGCTCTTCAATTTCCTTATTCTGTTTAACCAATTTTTTATTTAATTTCGAGGAGTTTTTAAGGCTTCGGTATATAATTGCAGCCAGTAGAAAAACAGATGCAATAACAAAAACAAAAAAATAGCGCTCTCTTGCTATCTTCTTTTTTTCCAGAAGTTTTGTCAATTCATACGTTTCAATTTCCTTCTCATATTTTCTAGTCTGATTCTTAAATTCCAGCTGTAATTCAGAATGGTCAAGCTCTTCCTGTTTGCTAATTTCGCGGGCACTATCCGCTAAATGAAAAGCAATTACCTGAAATTCATAGGCCTTTTTATAATTACCCAATCTCATATACGATTCACTTATTTGAATGGCAGACCTTTCTCTTAATTCAACAAATCCTTTATTGTGAGAATTTTTATAAATTTTGAGGTAGGTTGCCAAAGCTTCGTCAGTTTTATTTTTTTCAAGTAAAAGTTTTCCCAAGTAATCAAATCCAAACATTTTAGAATAGAGATCATTTATTTGCTCCGAAATGGCAATACCTTTTTTATAAAATACCTGAGCAGAATCGATATACCCTAATGAATAATAGTATTCGCCCAAATTATAATACAATACAATCAGTCCGGTTTTGTTATTATTCTTTAAATCAATTTGAAGCGCTTTGTTGAAATATACCAAAGCCTCCTGATTTCGGTTCAGCTCATTTAAAACACTGGCAATATTGCCAAATGTTGATGATATTCCCACTTCATCAGGATTTTTGATACTTGATTCTAATGCCTTAAAATAATATTCTAACGCTTTGTCATTATCATTTAACATATCGTAGACCACTCCAATGTTGTTGTACAAGTCGTTGAGTAAAACCTGGGCTCCTATTAATTGTGCATATTCCTGCGAGATTGCATAGCTTTCAAGTGCTTTCCGATAGTTACCTGTTAGGTCATATATGGAGCCAATATTTTTGTAGGTTTTTGCCAGATATAAAGTATCCTCACATTTTTCAAAAAAAGTGACAGCCCGCAAGGCATTATCCATAGCGCTGGCATAATCTCTCAGTGAAAAAAAAACTGCATTTTTCTCTAAAAAATACATCCCCCAAAGAAGTTGGCTATTAATTTTGGTTAACTGTCCTTCTAAGTCAAATAATAATTGAGAAATATCCGCAGTATTGCCTTTTAATGTTAAGCATTGCAATTTTTTCAATTGAATTTCAACCAATTCATAGGTCATGTTATTTTTTTGTGCAATCGAGATAGCCGTGTCGCAGTATTCCAAAGATTGGTTTACATCAATTTTTTGAAAAAAAAATATCAATTTTTGGTACAAGTCTATTTTTTGATGGGTATTGCTTTCTTTCGCAATTAAATTCAACAAACTGTCCTGATAATATTCTTTACCGGTAACAGCAAGTAAATGGTAATTCCAAATCCCTATGATGAAAAATAATAAAAGGAAAGTTTTTCTCATGTTCATTTTAATAGTGCAAAATCGAGCAGCCTTAACCTTTTAATTTTGTTTACCGTAAATAGTAAATTCAAATTAAATTTAATGAGATAAATATACAATTTTGATTTAATTAATTTATGTAAACCGGATAAGAAAGATACTTAATTCTTTATTGATGAAGTAGGTGTTATTGAATTTATAAGGCTTAAATTTTAAAGTGAATTAGGGGATATGTTTTATTACTCAAATTCAGTCCACACTAAAGCGCTGGCTCCTAAAATGGCAGCATCATCCGGTAATTGCGAAATTAGAAGCGTTACTTTATTCTTATAAACGAAAAGAATATTTTTATCCATATGGTATTTTACCTCATCCAATAATATTTTTCCGGCTTTGGTCAATCCGCCGAATAAGAAAATAGCTTCAGGACTGGTTATGGCTATAATATTTGCAATGGCTTCTCCTAAAATTCTTCCTGTTTTTTTAAGTGCATGAATAGCCACTAAATCACCATTTTCGGCGGCAGTTGCCACATCTTTTGACGTAATTTTATTAAAGGGTATATCGCGCAATACACTATAAGTAAAACTTTGCGATAATTGTTCTGCAACACTCCGCACTAATCCAGTTGCTGATACATAAGTTTCAAGGCAACCGCTGCGCCCGCAACCACATGCACGGCCATTTGGTTCCACAATGGTATGGCCCAGTTCACCAGCAAATCCATCGTGTCCATAAAGCAATTTTCCGTGGGATACAATTCCACTTCCTAAACCGGTACCTAACGTGATAACAATAAAATCATTCATGTTTTTTGCTCCGCCATAAATCTTTTCGCCAATAGCAGCAGCATTTGCATCGTTGGTAACAAAAACAGGAGCGTTCAGATGTTGGTTAACCAATTTAGAAAGTTCAATTTTGCCTTTCCATCTCAAATTGGCCGCATCTTCAATAGTACCATTCAAATAATTAGCATTGGGCGCACCAATTCCAATTCCAATCAACTCAAATTTTTCAGCAATGGTATTGAGTCCTGACTTAATCTCGCGGCATAATTCTGAAATAAAATCTTCTACTTTGTCATGAGTTTGAGTTCGAATAGTATGAGTATAAAGAATCGTTCCTTGCCGATTAACTATACCAAAAGAGGTATTTGTACCTCCTATATCAACACCAATGGTAAGCTTTTGCATGGTAATTGAATGAATGATTTATTACTTTCAATACAAAAATAGAAAATTTGCTGCTTGATAAAACCAAGAATGGGGCTAATCCCATTAATTTATTTTTAAAACTTTTAATTCGGTTCTTCGATTCTTTGCCTTGTTTCCCATTGAATTATTGGGAGCTATAGGTTGAGTTTCGCCATATCCCTTAAAAGATAAACTGGTATTTGAATTAAGTGCTTGAACCAAATAATCAAATACTGTTTTTGCTCTTTTTTCGGATAATTGCTGGTTGTATTCGTTTGTTCCTGAATCATCGGTATGCCCACCAATTTCAAATACTAAGTTGGGATTGCTTGATATAAACTCAATAAGTTTTTGAAGTTCAGTATATGATTGAGGCAGTATATTAAAGGAGTCCTTTTCAAAAAATATATTTTCCAATATCACCGATTTCCCTTCATGTATTTTATTCAGCTCAATATTCAATAGCAACGGCTCGTTGAATGTATTAATTGAATCTAAATTGAAGTTAATTGATTGGTATAAATATCCAGGATGTGACACATTTAAAGCATAGGAAGCACCTGCTGGCAAGCAAATTATAAAACTTCCATCGTTTTGGTCAGCATGCAATAATGCCAATGTATCAAGGTTTGTTAATCCAAGCAATTGAATTAAAGCAGCTAGTTTTTGATGAGTATCGGCATCCGATACAATACCTGAAACATAAGCTACCGGTTTTGGTTTAACAGCAATTGGTAACTCAAATTGGAAAATGTCCCACGATTTATTAATATCCGAAGAATAATAGGCTTTATTACCCATGTTATCAATCACCAGACCAATCTCATCGCGAAAAGTATTGATTGGATATCCAATGTTTTGTGGTTTTACCCATTGATTCGAATCATTGCGGAATGAATAAAAAATATCCTTTTTTCCCAGATTGGGATGTCCATCGGAACTAAAAAAAAAGCTATGATTGTCGCGATGCAGGTATGGTGAGGCTTCTTCATAAACAGTATTTATAACTCTTCCCATGTTTTTAGGACGTTGCCAATACCCATCGATTGAAAGCGTTGAATACCAAATATCCATTTCCCCAATTCCACCGGGTCTATCAGAGGCAAAATAGAGTACTCTTCCATCGGCCGATAAAGCGGGTTGTTTTTCTGAGAATGAACTGTTTAAGAGTGGTCCTCCATTTATCGGAACAGTCCATTCATTATTTTTAAGAAATGAAAAATAGATATCACAATTGCCGAATCCGTCACTTCGGTTGCAACCGGTAAAAACCAACGTTTTGCCGTCGGCTGATATTTGCTGCGCCCCTTCATTCGCAATTGTGTTTATTGGAGGCCCAATCGGTTGCCCTTTTTTCCATTCTCCATCAATAAAACGACTGATATAAAAATCTTCCTGATGGGCATAATTACCGAAAATTGTTTTGCGTGAACTATCCACTAACATTACGGTATAAACCAGCGTTTTGCCATCAACTGATAACGATGGCCAATATTGATCTAAGGAATCATTTACCGAAGGCCCCAAGTCAATGGGTACAAAAGGTACTGGATTATCAACCAAGCTTTGGGCATACTCACTTTTTTTTAGCAAACTGTTGGCCTTTGCAAGAGTAATCGGTTTCCCTTGATAGATTGAAATAAATTTTAGTAGTTGAATTTCGCTCTGTTTATATGCTCCAATGCTATAGTAAGCGGCTCCTAAATTAAAAAACACATATTCAAAATAGTTCGGATCAATTTCAATTGCTTTTAAATAATTTTCAATTTCAAGTTCGGTAAGTTCTTGAGTTCGGTAAACCTCGGCTTTCATTAAATAGGCATCCACAAATAAAATATCCTTTTCAATAGCAAGATTAAGGCTGTTTATGGCTTCATCATAATTCATTTCTTGATAAAATTGTATCGCTTTTTCATAGAATTCAATTGATTTTTTTGACTTAGTTGCATACTTTTGCTGCCCTTGAGCCAGCTGGAAAATAAACAATGTGAAAAAAAGCAGCATACTTATTTGAAGGTTGGCCATTATTCTACTGTAGATTTTTTTTGTAACAATATTTGCATGTTTAATGAAACGTAAAGAAAGGTAAAAAATGAGATTTACCTTTCTTTATAATTTATAGGGATTAAAAACTGTTAAAGTTGGAATCCAATAACCAATATATCATCTACTTGCATGGCATCCCCTTGCCAATCTTCAATATTTTTATTCAATTTTTCTTTTTGTTCAAGCATGGGTAATTGATGTATTGTCAACAATAAATCTTTAAAATTTTT
>JAIFNJ010000025.1 GCA_020047835.1 Bacteroidota bacterium | reverse complement strand
AACTATTAGTATAAAATTTAATGTTTTTGGTTTTATGGCTTAATTCTATTAACAGAAATAGATTAAATTTGTTTTTAAGATTCACAAGTCTTTATTTCAAATTTAAGCTAAGTTTTATAATAAAAAAAATTCTGCACAACGTTCTATTTTAAGTTTTTAGGAAATGACCCTTTAGTTTTACGAATCGCTTATATCGTTTAATGAATTCAATATATTTTTGAAAATAATTTTGTAACAAAAGTCAGCTTTTCAAAAAAACATTATATTATCAAATATATCCAACATCAAAAATCGATGCTATTGAATTGTCCTTCCATGCTATCTAAATTGGACACAACCACACAAAAAGTAGATTTCACAATAAAAAGTTTCATTCAGCAGCTAAGAAAAATAGCTATTCATTTTTTATGAACTATTCACAAAAATGACTCATAAAATGACTTTGACAACAAATTTGAATCTCAAATTTCTAATACTTTGTATATTTGAACACAAAATAAATTGTATGAAACAAACAGGAATCTATCTCTTACTCATTATATCGGTTCTTTTAGCCGGATGCAACCGCGGAAAAATTAAGAAAAGTTTATTACCTGCCGTTTCAGGAAGTCCGGGTGAAGTGGTAGTAGTTATCGATCCTTCCTATTGGAAGACAACTATTGGAGACGGTTTTAAACAATTGTTAATGGAAGATACTCCAGGATTACCGCAAAGCGAACCACTTTTTACAACCGTAAATATATCTCCTCAGGCATTTACATCGCTTTTCCAGATTCATCGTAATTTGATAGTTACTTCTATTTCTTCATCGGTTGCAAAACGAGGAATAGTTGTGGAATACGATAAATGGGCCAAACCACAAACCATAATAACATTGGTTGCCCCAAACCGTGAAAGTTTTGATAGCTTATTTAACGAAAACAGTCAAACAATTTTGGGTTTATTATTGAAATCCGAACGCGACAGACTCACCTTAAATTATTCCGCTTATCCGGAGCTCAATGTAATTAAAAGGTTGGAAAAGAATACCGGTGTTCATTTAACCATTCCAAAAGGCTATTCGTACGATATGGACACTACAGCATTTCATTGGATTGCTTTAGAAACACCCGAAATCAGCCAAGGAATATTTGTATATTATTACAACTACACCGATAAAGAAACCTTTACTTCAAACTATTTGATTAATAAGCGGGATGAGTTTTTAAAACAATTTGTTCATGGTACAAGGCCAGATTCCTATATGACCACAGAATTGCAGGTATTTCCTACGTTCCGTTCGTATGAATTAAAAGGTAATTATACGGCTGAATTGCGTGGCTTGTGGAAAATGGAAGGTGATTTTATGGGAGGTCCGTTTATTAGCCTTACGCAATTGGATAAAAAAAACAATCGGGTAGTTACCGTGGAGGGATTTGTTTATGCCCCAAAATTTAACAAACGCAATTATGTGCGTCAGTTGGAAGCCATTTTATATACGATGAGTTTTGTGGAACCGGAAAAGAAATAGATGGCAGTTAGAGATTAGAAATCAGTTGTTGCATAAAAGCCAAGTGTTACATTCATATTATTGATTGTTAACTATTTATCATTGCAATAAAAGTATGATAATTTTTAAAACTGCTATTGAGAACCCTTAATTAAAAACTCCACCATTTTTTTTGTTGCCAGCCCCCGGTGGCTAATCTGGTTTTTCAGTTCCATCGGCATTTGGGCAAAAGACTCGGAATATCCATCCGGTTGAAAAATGGGATCGTAACCAAAACCTGAAGCACCTTGTTTTTTTGTTAAAATGATGCCTTTAATAATTCCTTCAAACAAGTATTCTTTGTTATTTAGAATCAAGCAAATGGTCGTTCGAAATTGAGCTTTACGATTACCAACCGATTCCATTTTTTGGAGCACCAATTGCAAATTATCTTCCGACGATTTACCTTGACCCGCATATCTAGCCGAAAATACTCCGGGTTCTCCGTTTAATGATTCAATTTCGAGGCCGGTGTCATCGGCAAAAACATTTGCTAAGGTTCGGCTATAAATAAATTGAGCTTTTGCTTTGGCATTGCCTTCTAACGTAAGTTCATTTTCGGGAATATCCTCGATAAATCCCGCCTCATTCATTCCCACCACCTCAAAAAGGCCTTTTAAAATATGGGCAACTTCTTGTAATTTATGGGGGTTGTTGGTAGCAAAAATCAATCGTTCCATAATCTTTTTTTGGCTAAAATAATCATTCAAAGACAATTCACAAAGGCAGGTGAAATTATAAAAAAAGAGCCTGGACAAATGCCCAGGCTCTCTAATATTGCTAAACACTTTGTTAGTTCAACACAATCCTTCCGGTATAGGTATCGTTTCCTGAAGTGATCTTAATAAAATAAACACCTTGTTTATTTCCCGACAAATCAATATTCGATTCCAATGGAGACCATTCCTGGCTTAAAATAACTTTACCACCTAAGTCAGTTACAGTTATTTGAGCAGTTTCCACGCCAGAGCTTAAGGTAAAGAAAACTTTTCCGTTTGTTGGATTTGGATATAAGTTACTTACCAATCGGCTTTGTTCATTTACACCAACAAGAATCAATACCACATCAACGGTAACATCAGAATTGGATACCGTTACTGTACTGCTATAAGCTTCGTACAAATTGACTCCTTTAGAAACAGTAAATGGTGCATCGGTGACTGCATAAACATTTGTAAAAACAGCTTTTCCGAGGTCATCAGTAACCACTGAAGTGCTATTAAAATCGACTTTTGCAAATTCTACAATAGCACTACTTTCATCAGTCACAATAAATGTTACGGTGTATGTAGGTTCTGCACCCAACGTAAAGTGAACCACATAAATTACTTGTGTTTCACCATCCTGAGCAGTAACCATAATAGTATCACTACAAGGTAATGTGGCTGATTGAATTACTGTAACGGTTGCATTTGCGTCAGTGGCTGTTCCACTTAATACAGGAACATTTACTGTACCAAAAGGTAATTCCATCGTGTAGTCAACTATACTGGAATTAAATCCAGCTATGGTGGTGCCATCAACTTTTAAATCCTGTAAGGTTGCAACGTTTGATGGGAACACCAATTCAGATGCACTGCGTGAAGTAATGTAATTTCCTGTTGTGCGTGAATTGGCAATACCTGTAATTATGCCTTTGGTAACCGGAATAATGGTTCCAATATAGTCAGCAGTATAGAAATTGGTATAGAAATTTGCACTGTTGGTTCCATCACTCAATGCGTATGAAGTGCCTGTTGCAAAAACTGCAATTCCATCAGCCTCGGTAAATTTGGTGTTTTCAAAAGTAACCAATTCCGATTCATATGTTTCAAAATTTGCAGCAAACTCACTTAAAGTTATTACTTGTGGTACCACTGTTTGACCTGTTGCTGTCGGGGCTCCCGGGTTCTTTAAAGGAACAAATTCCAACATGCCTCCATATTCAGTTAATGAACCTTCCAATCCGGTCATTTCGTCTCCTATGGCATATGCAGAAGTAATTATAGCAGCGGCATCATCAATCAATACCGCACCGGAAGCATCCTGAATGAATTTTTGATTCCGGTTCGCTTGTGTAAAGGTTACAACTGCTTTTCCAAGTAACTTAACTTTATCGTTAATTTTATTGCTTCGCAAATCAGCAATATCGGTAGCTACTGCAATTATGGTAAATACTGCACTGCTATCCACCACAGCTGCATTGGTAGCATCGCTGATGCGGATTTTATAAGTAGTTCCATAATCGGCATTTTCAGGAATGGTAAATCCTTCAATGCCATCAGCTGCATCAGCTTTTAATACATTGTCCCAAATTCCGTTGGCTGGGATGTAAACCTCAATTTTTACACTGTCAATATTGGCCGAATTCCATGTAAAGTTAATATTGTCGCCGGCGTAAAAGGTTTCGCCACCCAATGGAGCAGTCAATTCAACCATTGGAGCAGAAGCATCAATAGTGGTAAATGAAGTTTGCGCCAGTACGTTTTCATTTCCGGCTTTATCTTCAACAACTGCTGATTTTAAAGTTACTGTGTATTGAACGTTATTCTTCAAATTCGCAGTTGGTACCACAGAGATTGCGATTCCATTAATAGTAGCGGTAAAAGTTACCGAGTTAGCAGGAGTTGCTGTTTCATAAAACTCTAACAATGCTGAAACATCTTCATTAACAGCAAATGCAGAACCATCGGCAGCTTTATATATTCCTTCATCAAATACAATGCTTGCAGTAGCAGTAACAAATACACCAACAGCACCATTGGCTGGGGTAAAAGTTGCCACAGGAGCTTCTGTATCAGCAGCCGCATCCATAGTATGGCTACCCAAATTGGTAAATACATCCTTGGCTTCCACAATCCATTCTGATGTAATAGCGTCGGTACCTGCAGCAGCAGTCCAGTTAGTATTCCCTGCTTTTACACTTGATTTACGTATAATGGTATGGTCTTTTGCTGCACCTATAATTCCAGCTACATCAAAATCGGTTGCAAGAGCTACACTACCAAAAATATCAATTAAAACAGTATCAACACCTGAAACCTTAAATAGACCACGAGCATCGTTTCCATTAAAAACTGCTACATACGAAGTTCCGCCCGCATAAGGATCTTGAACAACAGAATCAGTTACCGTAATAATATTGGCGGTTGCTGCTGAATGTGCAATAACATATACATCCTTACTTGCAAGTATTGTTCCTTCCGGAAAATCAAAAAATGAGGTCCATGCACTTCCATTACCATTAATTCTGATTACATAATTGTGCAAGTCAACCGCTGAAGTCCCCGGATTAAAAATCTCTAACGCTTTGTTGTTGCTCGATCCTTCCACGTATTCTGAAATGAATAAGTCCGCTGCAGGTGCTTCATTCAAAACAATTCCATACGTTTTTTTTGTCGTTCCGTCCTGAGCCGTTCCAATCACTTTATAACCGTTAGCTAAATCCGTTGCAACGGTTAATCCATTACTTTGATATACTTCAAACGTAGCATTGGCCGCCGGGGTGATATTTGACTTAAAGGTTACCAATGGCGTTCCATAAGGTATATTGGTTATTTCGCTAGCACCCACGGTATAAACGGTTGATGAAACCGAAGCATCGGTACTTGGCAGTGCATTGGTAATAGTAACTACCCAGTTTAGGGTTGAGGCATCTTCAGCCGTTACAATATATGTTACCGGTGCGCTAAAATCATTGGCTGTAACACCACTAACCTGTAGCGTTGTTCCTACTTTTGCGGTAGCTACATCAGAAAGAGTAAAAGTGGCCACCAAAGCGGTTAAACTGGTTCCATAAGGAAGTGTTGCTGCTACGGTTTTCAATCCAGCATCAATGGTAGCGTTAACTCCGCCCACCGTGTAAGCAAGAATGTCTTTACCGGTTTTCAATACCACTGATTTGGTAACGGTTACCGTCCAGTTTTTAGTAGTTCCATCTTCGGCGGTTACTTTATAAACAACCGGGCTGGTAAAGTTATTTACCGTTACCCCACTTGCTTGCAGGATTGCTCCTACTTCAGCTTTTGCTCCGTCCGAAAGGGTAAACGTTGCCACCAAAGTGGTTACATCGGTAGAATTTGGCACCTCAATTGAAATGTTTGGATCAGCAAATACCCCATTAACTCCCAAAATGCTGAATGCAGTAATAGCCTTTTCGGTCAGAACAGCATTGCGCGTAATGGAATAGGTGTTTTTAGTAATACCATCTTCGGCAGTAACAATTACTTTCTTGGTATCATCAAGTATGGTTGCTGGTGTTGTGCCATCGGCATCAAAAACGTTATAGGTAGCACCTGTAGCAACCGTTAGGTTTGTTTTAAATGCAGCCAAATCGGTTGAATAAGGCACGTTGGTAATGGCTGAAGCCCCCACTGTGTAAACAATCGAAGCAACTGTTGCAACTGCCGACTTAATATCTGCCAGATTACGGGAAGTAACTTGCATGGTAGTATTAAATTGACCGACCAACACTACTGCAGTAATTGGGGTAATAGGAATTACCGTTGGAGTAGTAATGTAATCAGATTCAGCAAATGCCGTACGGAAAGCATAAGAAGCCAATGAGGCACCTGTAATATCGTAGTTTTTAGATGCAACAAAATTGTTTGAAATAACATATTGTGCCCCAGCTGGATCGAATGTAATGTTTACCAATTTAACCAATTTGCATTGGTCGGCATGAGTTAAACTCGTCAGGGTTCTAATTTCAGGAGTTATTACCGGGTTGCCGGTAACTTTCTGTCCTGTTGTAGCCAGCGGTACAAATTCAATAAGTCCACTATACAAATAAACTTTTCCTTCAATGTTTGAAATACCCTCGCCAATAGTATAGGTATCGGTAATAAAACCTGGAGCAGTGGTAGCATCATCAATCAATACGGCTGCTGTGGCATCCTGTATATATTTTTGATTTCTTGCTGTACGCGTATAAGTTACGGTAGCTTTACCTGTATATTTTGCAATAGAATTATTCGGCATTGCAATTAATTCGGCAAGTGTAGTTGCTACTGCCTTTACCGTAAATGCAGCACTTTCCGAATTTACTAAGGCATTACTAGCATCCGAAAGCCTTAATTTGTAAGTGGTTCCATAAGTCGAAGTTGCAGGAATAGTAATTGTTTCCATACCATCGCTAGCAATAGTAGTGGTAACTTGGCTCCAACTTGTAGCAGAAGGAATATACATTTCAACTTTTAAGGTGGCAATATTGGCTGAAATCCAAGAAAGGTTTACTGTATCGCCAGCATAATAAGTGCTG